>CALGJS010000068.1 GCA_937927835.1 uncultured Saprospiraceae bacterium
ACTATAACCCACCTGAATATGATATTTCCCATTCTTTTTATAAGTCTCAATCGTCTTACCTGGAGATGGTGTAATTCGATACTTATTAAATAATTGGAAATAAGTCGGATATTTATTGGCAGGAATTTCTTTTCCATTTACCGATAGGCTATTTCCAGAAACCTCCATGACCATCTTTTTTCTTTTATTAGAAATGAATCCGTCTTTTGAAAGTTGATCCAATAAATCTTTATTAAATTGGTTGATACTAGAGACATGATCTAAAATAATTACCCGATCCCGATCCAATTCGAAATGAAGCTCTTTGGTTAATGGAATTTTATGGCTTCGTGCGATACGCTCAAAATCGTAAACCACCTTTCCGGTTAGATGTTGGCCATTCAAAAAGATTCCATCACTTCCTAAATAATAAAGAATGATTTTTTCATTTCTATCAATAATCCCTTGATCAATGAAGGTCTTATTCACTTCCTTACAAAAATCAGGTAAGATCCAAAAACGATTGGTAGAAGCGGTCAAGATATCAGCAGGCGCTAAAAAACCAAAATTCCCAGGACCTTTCGAACTTTCATAATAATGTTTGTATTTACTAGGGTATTTATCACTATTTTTTGAAAAATCATTTCTGTTTTCTTTTCCAATTTCTACTTTACCCACATCTCCCTCAATCACAATCTCCTTTCTTTTAGCTTTGATAATTGTTTTTCCATGTTTATGACTGATTTCTACCTTTTCAGAGGAATCTATTTCATTCTCATCATCCGTGGTCGTCGTCGTGGTGATGGTTGTTTGGTGATTTGTTTTGCCATCCGTGGTTTGCCATAGTTCTTCATCTGCTTTAAATTGATCAATAATTTCAAAACTTCCATCTTGGTCGATTACCGTAACTTCACCCGGATTGATAATAAAGGTTTTCCCATACATCTGATGTTGACCGCTTCCTTTGATATAAGTTTTTCCTCCTGCTGTGATAACCGAAATATGGCTATCGGACGAGGTAGTGTTAGAATTAGAATTAGAATTAGAATTAGAATTAGAATTAGAATTAGAATTAGAATGGGAATTAGAATGAGTAGTCGTTGTTGTGGTTGTTGTTTGTTGAACGTCCTTTTCGTCATCATAAACATCAATCAAGGTTTCGCCGTCGGTATCTTTATTGCCGACAAAGGTACCACTCATGATCACCAAAGGTTCCACAATTAATAATTTACTCTTATTTGCATGAATCCCATGTCGTTGAAAAATAGCTTTATATTTTTTTTCCAATTTTGACTTTAGTCGCTTGTTGTTTAGTAAGATTTTATTTGGGAATAATTTAAAAACCGGCGCTTCTTCATCGAGAAGATTATCAAGTTTTAAGGCCGCCATTACTTCTTCTTTGAGCGCCTTATTTTCTTCGGTTTCGCTTTTACTTTCACTTTTTGATGTAGTAGGTTTAGTAGGTTCAGTTTCATTTACGTTGGTTTTTTCTATGGTCTCTGGTCCAAATCTTTCTGTCGGACTTTCGATGCTTTCAGCTTCAGTTGGCTTTTCTTCGACTGCGTTTAAACCAAGGACGGAGATTCCTAAAATTGGAAGAATAAATAAATATTTCCAAGCAGAGCGAGCGGAAGATTTTTTAGTATTCATCATGGCTATTCTATTTTTTAAAAATGATTGATTGTAATTAGTGGTTAAATTTAAAGGGTACTGTGGTACCGAAACTTTCAGTAAACTCATTTGATAAGATTGTTTGGGGAAACCTTGAGTGAGCATACTTTGATCCGTTAGAAATTCTAAATTATTGGTAATGGCTTTTCGGGTCAACCAAACGAAAGGATTAAACCAGAATCCGATGACTGCCATTTCTACCAAAAACATATCTAAATAATGTGTCTGATCAATATGAACTTTTTCATGAGCTAAGATTTGTTCATAGGTTTCCGGATCGTATTTGGCCGGATTGATAAAAATCGTATTCCAAAAAGAGTAGGGCGCTTCATCTTTTACCAACTCTACTATTTTATATTTTCCATCTTGTAAACTATTTAAAGAAGTCATTTTGGCAAGAATCAAAATAAGCTGAATTAAAAACGCTAATGCAAAAACCGCAACTCCGATTAAATAAACATAAAAGAGATTTTCTACTCTAAAAAGACTAGGCTTGCTTTCAACCAAAGTCGTACTTTCCAAGGTTGTTGGAACTTGTGGACTAGCGATTATTTTTCCTTGAATTTCTGCGGTTGAATTTTTAGCTATCGTTGGAGGTATTTCATTGGAGGTCGTTGTTTGTTGAACTGACACCTTACTATGAAAAATAGGTAATGCCCAAGAAGCTGGAATAGTGATCAACGGTAAAATCATCGGGATCAAAAGACCTGCTAACAAGATTCCTCGGTTGAGTTTATAGAAAGTTTCTTTGCGAAGTAGCAACCAATAAAAAATATAGCAACCTGCAATTAATATGGATACATGAAGAAGATAGGGTATCATGATTTTTTGTTTTTGATCATTTTAATAATATCGGCTAATTCATCCTCACTTATGTTTTCTTCTTGAGCAAAATAGGTGACCATTTTCGAATAAGAATTGTCGAAGTACTTTCCCAAGACATCGCCAACGGCTGTTTTTTGGTATTCCTCTTTTGTGATGACTGGAAAGTATTGATGCGTTTTTCCAAAAGCATTATGACCAATAAATCCCTTGTCTTCCAAAATTCGAACCATCGTGGAGATCGTATTATAATGTGGTTTCGGTGCTGGAAACGCTTCTAAAATTTCTTTTACAAACGCCTTTTCTAGCTCCCATAAAACCTGCATAATCTGTTCCTCTCGTTTAGCTAATTTTTGCATAAATCTATTTTTTACTTAATTCTAATTTCTATCAAGAAAAGGAAGACGATCTAATTCACCTTTCCTCTTTCTCTATCACAAAGTTATAACTAATTGATTAGTTAATCAACTAATCAATTAGTTTATTGAAGCAAAACTTTTAATATTATTTGCATAAGTGGTTGATTATCATTGTATTAGGAGGATAAAATAATTTTAAATAAATTGAAAATAATTTCAAAACATAAGATCAAATGACAGATCATTTCGATTTTTTGTGAAATTTGCTTAAGTTTATCATAATATAAAAAACGATAAGATGTCTAGTATAAATGAGGTATCTATCTAATTGGAAACGGAGTCGAATTCTATTATGAGACAATGGATGATAAGTTTAGCGCTGATAATAATATTGTTTCTAATGGCAATAAAAATGAATTGGCAAGTAAAGGACAAGGTGTTAGAAATTCAGTATGATTATCTAAATGAAAATTTTGAGGTGACTTCTAAAATGAAAATAGATAAAGTCCTATCCGAAATTCATCAATCAAATTTTCAATCACTAGATTCAGAATATTTAAGCTTTACAAAATCAAGCGAACCCGATTATAAAAAACTGATCCAAGGTCTTACTTATTATCAGGTCCGACAAGGAGATTTAAATAAAAAAATCGTTGGTCATTTTCGACTCAAAGAATTTATCTGCAAAGATGATTATTATAAAGATTGTATATTGGGAAACGATGAAACGATCCACAGTATTTTTAATCCTAAGATTTTTTATAAAACCCTTGAATTGATGGAGGAGTTGGAAAAAAAGGGATATAATAAATATGGATTTAGCATCGTCAATGGACATCGGCATCCAAGCTATAATGAAAGAATTGGCGGCGCAAAATTAAGTAGACATATAAAAGGAGAAGCGGTTGACATTGTTGTAAATGACATCAATAATGATGGCTATGCTAATAAATCCGATAAAGATATCATCTTGGATATCTTAGAAACCAAAGTCATAAAAAATCAAGGTGGCATCGGTTTATATCCAGGCACTGGCAATGTACATTATGATGTACGAGGCAAAAGAGCGAGGTGGAATTCTTATTAAACAATTAAAACATTATTGTAGTTGGGGAGGGATAAAGGGAATTGACTTTATTAGCAATTCACCTCAAAAAATCGTATCTTTAATAGAATGTAAACTCCAATATTTCAACCCATCAACATGGACAAAAAAAACAATTATAACCAGATCCAAGCCCTCACTGCACGAGAGCACGTCTGCCTAAGACCGAAACTAAGTTTCCAAAAATGCTTTGAAGAAAATATCCTTGATAGCTTGCCAATAGAAACTGTTTGCCATGCGATTGATGAAATGAGATTGTTTACGCAACGTTCTAACTGAAAATAAAATATACTTATGAAATTACGATAAAGAATAAACGCCATCATGACCTTACCACATAAATCCAATGCCAATCACAAGTCCTTTCAACTAAAAGGATATAAAGCATTGATCATCACCACCAGCCAATCAACCCTCGATAAAATTGATCAGGCCACAGGTGAAGTAATCAAAACCGGAAAACCGACTGGCGTTTATGCTTCGGAAATGACGGAACCGTATTATACTTTTCTTGATGCTCAAATGGAAGTGGAAATCGCTAGTATTGCTGGAGGAGCCATACCTATCGAGAAACTTTCTTTAATGCCCTTGGTACGAACGGCGGAAGATAGTCGATACTTAAAAGATCCAGTCTTGCAAGAGAAGGTTAGAAACTCAAAACCCATTACCCAAATCCAAATCAAGGAGTATGATATTGTCTTTCTTTCTGGTGGTTGGGGAGCTGCTTATGATTTTGCACAATCAGAAGAATTGTCAAATCTAGTTAGCGAAGCTTATCAAGCAAAAACGATTTTAGGAGCCGTTTGTCATGGACCCTTGGGATTTATTGGTGCCACCAAACCTGACGGCTCTCCTTTGGTAGAAAATGTCAAGGTAACAGGCGTCACCAATAAGCAACTAAAGGAATTAATGGTAGGTGCAACACCAAAACATCCTGAAACAGAACTAAGAAATGCCAACGCAAATTATGAATCCAACTCAGGAATTATTGACATGTTCAAAAATCATATTGTCGTTGATAAAGAACACCTAATCGTAACAGGACAAAACCAAAAAGGTGGAGTAGCGGCAGCTCAAAGTGCCTTAGAATTATTGCAAGAAAAGGTCCGCTAGACTTATTTAACCTAAACAATTAAAATCTTAGTTAAAGAATCGTAGAGTAGAAATAATTATTTTGTGAATTTTGTGAACTATATTATTGTAATAGACGTTACAATAATGTAGCTTAACAAAAAAATACTAAAAAATGGCCGGAAGACCCAAACATTATGCGGACGAAGAATTAATTGATAGAGCAACAACAGTGTTCTGGCAAAAAGGGTATACCGCAGCTTCTGCTCAAGATTTAATGAAAGCCATGGATATTGGTCAAGGAAGTTTCTATAGAGCCTTTCCTGGTGGAAAAAAAGAGCTTTATCAAAAATCATTACGTAGGTTTTTAGAAGTTTCGATCGGACAGTTTTATACAAGATTGAATGAAAGCACCGATGCCATCCAATTTATCAAAGACTTCTTTTATGCAATTCCAATTCGAACTCAACAGGAAAAAAATAATGGTTGTTATTTAGGAAATGCACTGATTGAATTAAGTAATTTGGACGAAGAAACAAAAGTAATTTCTGTAGAATTATTAGTGAAACTTAAAGAGGGTTTCGAGAAAGCAATAAAAAGAGCAATTAAAGAGGGGCAATTAAGTTCTGATAAATCTCCTAAAACCCTCGCCATTTATCTAATCAATCTATGGAATGGAATTAATGTAACACAGCGAATGTATCCTCAGAAAAAACAAATAGAGGAAGTGCTAAATTTAAGCTTGAAAATATTGGATTGATATTTTTTTGATCAATAATGTAACGATCATTACATTATTACGTTAGGTAAGCTTAAACTTCAAAGTAAAGAAAATTTTTTATCAAATATTGTAAGAATTGTTACAATATAAATTTCTAATAACGTTTTAAATTTTAATATTATGAAAATCACAATTTTAGGTGCCGGTGGAAATATCGGTCAAAGAATCTCAAAAGAAGCCGCTAACAGAGGTTACGAATTATCATTGATCACTTCAAAAGACAAATCATTTTTTGGTTTTGAAAATCAAGAAAACGTAACTATTCAAAAAGAAGACATCTTCGAAACGGAAGCACTTGCCACGGCCTTTCAAAACAGCGACGTCGTCATCAGTGCTTACGCACCTCCACATGACAACAACGGTTTATTGACACCGGCTACCAACTCTTTAATTGCAGCAGCTAAGAAAGCCGACGTTCGATTAATTGCAGTAGGTGGAGCAGGAAGTTTACAGATTAGCGAGACGACTCAGTTGGTAGATTCTCCAGAATTTCCAGAAGAATATAAAGCAGTAGCGCTAGCACATAGAGAAGCTTTAGAAAACGTTTATTACAAGGAAGAACAATTGAATTGGACCAATGTTTCTCCATCTGCGTATATATACGAAGGTGAGCGAACCAATGAATTTCGAATTGGTGAGAATAGCTTAATCGCTAATGAAGAAGGTCAAAGTGCCATCTCCATGGAAGATTTTGCCGTAGCAATTATAGACGAAGTAGAAAATAAAAAATTCCTCAAAAAAAGATTTACGGTAGGATATTAAAATCGTAAAGAACGAATAAAAAACGTTTGCTAAACTTTTAAAGTTTAGTAAACGTTTTATCTTTATTACCCTATAACTTCAAAAATAAGAATCATGGAAAAAAAATATCCACTACCTCCATTTACAGAAGAAACCGCTCTGCAAAAAGTACAAGGCGCGGAAGATGCTTGGAAATGCTAAATAAAAATTGAAAAGACAATTTCGACAATGACCAACCACCAACATTTTATCATCCATAAACCTTTTGGTTACCTTTCTCAATTTGTTAATAATCAAACCAAGCGCAAGAATAAAAAACTCCTAGGAACCCTCCATCCTTTCCCAGAAGGAATTATGGCTATCGGAAGATTAGATGAAACTTCAGAAGGTTTATTATTACTAACCACTGATGGCAAGGTCAGTGAACAAGTTCGAAGTAAAATCGTCGAAAAAGAATATTATGTCCAAGTAGATGGAGCGATAACAGATGAAGCGATCCAACACTTAAAACACGGTGTTGCTATTACCGTTCATGGTAAAAAATATACTACTATTCCTTGCCAAGCTTACCTTCTAAATCCGACACCTTCCTTCGCACCTCGAACGAAAAAAATAAGAGACGAAAGACATGGTCCAACGACTTGGATTTCTATCACTATTACCGAAGGAAAATTTAGACAGGTAAGGAAGATGACGGCGGCAGTTGGGTTTCCGACTTTGCGGTTGGTGAGAGTTAGAATTGGGGATATCTCCTTGGGTGACTTATCTCCCGGGAAGGTGGTAAAAGTGACAGTATTTGGATTTTTGGATCGTCAATAAAGATACTTTGTGCAGTGTAATCAGTATTAGAGTTTTTGAAAATTACCTAATTTTTTTTGTAAGTTAATAAGAATCAACTAAATTTAGAGGATGGTTCCTTAAAGTGGGTCAGCGAGTAGGCCTTCCCCGTCTGATTGGGTCCTCCTGGCAGGCTTTAGGAATACAAGGTGTGGGCTGAAAAATGATCCTTAATTCAATTTTTTTTAAATTACTATTTTATGAAAAATTTATTTCTTACAATCATTTTGTTTTTACTTTTCCCTTTACTGGCAATAAGTCAAAATGGTTATTCAATATCTCCCCAAGCATTTATTCCCAAATCCATTTAGTGATTTCTTGAAAATGACTACAACTTCAACAATAAAGAGTGTAAGAATTTATAATTCAAATGGTATCGTAATAGCCAACCAATTAGCCAATTTTGATAATCTAAATGTAACAAGTATGGAAACAGGTTTATATTTTTTAGAGATTATTTTTGCTAATGGCCATAGAATAATTAATAAAATAATTAAAGAAAAATAAATTCTGACGATCATCTAGCATGAAAAAGCAAAAAATCATCTTTCTCTTTTTATTTATTCCCTTCCTTTTATCCGGTTCAGTCTGCTTGGAAAAGTATAAGACCATTACCGAGATTTTAAACGATCATACTGCAGAACATGATATCTTTTTATGTAAAATTTTAAAAACCTATAAAAAGCATGAATCGCTGTATCAAAGTATTGCAGTGGTTAAAAAATGGTACCGTGGTACAGAGGCCGATACTGTTTTTATAAACAATGGAAATAAAAAAATGATTCCCGATAGCGAGTGGCTAATTATTAGCAGACCTATGGGGAATGCATTTTATAGTGTTGGATCTTGTTATAATTTATCTAAACTGCTTAAGCCTGGCTATGATGATTCTTGTCATAAAACGAATGTTCTGGGAAAATTGTACTTAAATGTTATAAAGCAATTTGAGCGGGCAAAATCTACTGAGTTTACAGGAAAGAAATTTTTTTACTATGAGGAAAGAATTATCGCAGAAGGCGAATTTAAAACAGGAATACCAGAGGGTAACTGGATTCATTATAGTAAGCTGAAGTTTTTTGAAAAAAAGATTTTAAGAAGTAAAGTAAATTATAAAAACGGTATTCCGGAAGGAATTTACAAAACATATTCCATCGATTCAAGAGGGACGGAGCTTGAAAGTGAAACGGCCTATAAAAATGGAAGCGTTATCTGGAAGGAGGAATTAGGCAAGGTAAGAATTGAATACCAAAAGGTCAGCGATGGCATTAAGGTAACCACAAAAGAGAGGGCGATAGAAACTGGGAAAATTATCAAGCATATTGAGACGTTTAAAAAATATGACGAAAATAACTCCAATAATTCTATTTTCTTTAGAGAAGGCATTTACATTAATAAATCTCCCCAAGATTCAAGTGAATATTTTCCGCTGGCGGAGGGAACTTATCAGAGGGGAGCACGATCAGGAAATTGGAAATTCTTCAATAAAAAAGGAGAATTGGTTCGGGAAAAATACTATGAGGAAAAGGAAATTGATTCAACTACTTTTGAGATTTTTGGTCATAAAGAGACTCTAATTCTTAGCGGAAAGTATGATGGAAATAAAAGAAAAGGTATCTGGAAATCCTTTTATGACGGAAAGCTGGGAGGTGAAACGTATTACGATTATGATGGTATAATCATCCTGGAAGTGAGATATTATCCCTACGGCAATAGGACTGTTACGCCTTTTTTGAATGGTAAAAAGCATGGCAGCCGCATAAGATTCAATAGAAAAGGAAATGTAGAAAGTATTGAAAGTTTTCGAAATGGAGAACAACACGGCCTCAGTATTTTTTATAATGAGGATGGTGAAATTACGTATGCCTTAAACTATGTTCGTTCCCAAAAAAATACGGTAAAAACCAGTCCAGGAAATTATCAATACAAAGATGGATTCCGACACGGCTATTATACCAGATCCAATACTGAGAGACAGGTCACCAAAATTGAAGGAAATTTCTGGTATGGATACCGAACGGGTACATGGACCACCTATTATTCAAACGGAAACTATATTAAAAAATATTACGAGACAGATCCGAAAAAATTGATGTCCCAATGTCCTGGATTTTATGATTATTTAAAACTTGAGCAATTTGATAAAAACGGTAAACTAACCCATTCCGAATCTTTTGATCAGAATTAATAGTTCGAAAAATAATCCCTTTTTAAAAATTCTCCTCAATAAAAATTTCCTGTTTTAAACAAAAGGTTGAGTTATTTTTTTAAATTTGTTTATGCAAAAAAACAACCCACTTCACGGCGTCAAACTCAACGATATCCTAATATTTTTAGAAAAAAAATACGGCTGGGAAGAATTGGGAGAAAGAATCAATATTCGGTGTTTTCAATTTGATCCTTCTATCAAGTCAAGCCTTAAATTTCTTCGGCGGACTCCATGGGCACGAAAGAAAGTAGAAGTATTGTATTTAGAATCTATTTGAATTATAAGAAAACTATATTTTTACCATGAAATAAAGTATTGTCCAAACTGTAACGAATAGCTCCAATAACAGGAATTCTTATCAAAGATTCTTAAACCAAAACTCTAGAAAACTGTTACCTTTCTATCTATAGAATTTTCGTTAAAATATTAAAATAAACGAATAAGAAGCCTGATAACGTGAAAAAGCCTTACAATATCGTTTGGATAAAAAGAGATCTGAGAACCCAAGATCACGCTTCCTTTTTTGCAGCTGAAAACGATTCCACTAATTACCTTTCCATTTATATTTTTGAACCTACGCTTTTAAACTATCCAGATAACGCTTTAAGGCATCAACAATTCATTTATCATTCCTTGTTGGAAATGAATCGTAGGCTCGAAAAGTATGATAGACAAGTTTTAATATTTTATGGGTCAGCCTCAGAAGTCTTTGAATTTTTAGCTAAGAAATTTGACCTTCAAAAAGTTTTCTCTTATCAAGAATCCGGCATTCAAATATCCTGGGATCGAGATAAAAAAATGACAAAATATTTTAATCAGCAAAATATTACTTGGCAGGAATTTCAAAGAGATGGTATTATTCGAGGAATCAAAAATAGAGTAGACTGGAGCAAAAAATGGGATCAGCATGCCAATAGTCCGATCATTAAAAATACCTTTTCTAAAAATACAGACACATCCCTAAAATCTCCTTTTCAACTACCTATTGAATTCAAAAAAACACTAGAAAAGTATCCTACCGCTTTTCAAAAGCCGGGAGAATTGTTCGCTTGGAAATATCTAGCCTCCTTTTGTGAAGACCGGGGAAAAAACTATGGAAGACATATTTCAAAACCCTTAAAGAGTAGACAATCTTGTGGAAGAATTTCTCCTTTTCTAGCATGGGGAAATTTAAGCGTTCGACAAGCTTTTCAATATGTGGTTAATCACCCAAATTTTGGTACATATAAAAAGGCTTTTGTGGGCCTACTAACACGCTTACAATGGCGATGTCACTTTATTCAAAAATTTGAAATGGAAGTTGCTTATGAAACTAGATGTGTCAATCGAGGGTACGAATCGCTCTCCTTTTCTAATGAAGAAAAACTCATCCAAGCATGGAAAAAAGGTCGCACAGGTTTTCCATTGATAGATGCTTGTATGCGTTGCTTAAAAGAAACCGGTTGGATTAATTTTAGAATGAGAGCAATGTTGGTTTCCATTTTTTGTCATCATTTTGATTGTGATTGGCGAAAAGGTGTTTACTATATCGCCAATTTATTTTTAGATTATGAACCAGGTATTCACTATCCACAATTTCAAATGCAAGCAGGAACCACCGGAATCAATACGGTTAGAATTTATAACCCAATCAAACAATCCAAAGACCATGATCCTGAAGGTGTTTTTATCAAACAGTGGGTGCCAGAATTACGCGAGATACCCATGCCTTTTATTCACGAACCTTGGCGGATGACAGAACTTGATTTAGCTTTTAATGGAATTGAAAATAATTATCCAGCACCGGTTATTGATCTTACCCAAACAGGTAAAGTCGCCAGAGAAAAAATTTGGGGACACCGAAAAAATAAAAAAGTCAAATCCGAAAGTATTCGTATCATAAAGCAACATACTAAAAATGGAACCATGCGAGAGAAATAA
>CALGJS010000069.1 GCA_937927835.1 uncultured Saprospiraceae bacterium
TTTTTGATATACAATTCTCCTTTTCTAAAAAAACAAAAGGCATCATTTAGGTTTGCCTCTCCGTTCCGAATCGATTTAATTTCCGTTCCAGTCAACATAATACCCGCCTCAAAGCCCGACAAAAACTTATATTCAAAAGCCGCTTTACGGTTTTTGATTTCTATTTTTTGCGGCGTCTTATCTTTTTTCTTCTTTGCCATTTTTAGTTAATTGGTTGATTGGTTTAACTGAGTTTATATAATTTAGTTTAAACCATATAAAGAGCATTACATATTTAAATAGGTGTTGATTAGTTTATTGGTTAATCAGTCTCCTAATCACGCAATGCTAACTCAATAAACCTGTCATTCTTCATAATAAAAAATACGATAGAGGGCATTATCAATTAATCATTAAAAAATTATTAATTACAACTTCTCCATTAAAAAGCTTGTCATCTTATTATACAAGTGTAACCGCGCATTGTCTCCATAAATTCCATGATTCCGATTTGGATAGAAATAAGTATCAAATTGTTTATTGGCTTTGATCAATGCTTTGGCCATTTCGGCGCTATTTTGAAAGTGCACATTATCATCAGCATTTCCGTGTACCAAGAGATAATTTCCTTTTAATTGGTCGGCAAAATAAACAGGAGAATTCTCTTTATATCCTGCTGGATTTTCATCATCTGTACGCATATACCGTTCTGTATAAATACTATCATACCATTTCCAGTTGGTAACAGGTGCTACAGCAATGGCACTTTTAAAAACGTCATTTCCTTTTAAAATCGCGAGCGAAGCCATATAACCACCATAACTCCATCCAAAAATTCCAATCCGATCTCCATCTACATAAGGTTGTGCCGCTAGATATTTTGCTGCTGCAATCTGATCTTCTGTTTCGTATTTCCCAAGTTGCTGGTAAGTCATTTTTTTAAATTTCTCTCCTCGCGCACCCGTACCACGGTTGTCTACACTCACCACGATATATCCTTTTTGTGCCAACATCTGGAACCACCAATAATTGCTATACCCATAACTATTATTCACCGTTTGGCTTCCAGGACCACCATACACATACATCAAAACAGGATATTTTTTAGTAGCATCATAATTAGGTGGTTTAATGCTCCAAGCGTTTAAATCATCTCCGGTTGCGTTTTTAATTTTAAAGAAGTTAACCTTTTGTGTTCCGTAATTTTTCTGAACTTTCACCAATTCTTTGTTATCCTCAATTACTCGAACCGCTTTACCAGTACGATCATAAACCGTAAAAGTAGGTGGTGTATTTGCGGTAGAAAAAGTGTTTACAAAATAATCAAAAGTGCTTGAAAACTGCGCAGAGTTTGTACCAGCGGCAGATGTCAAATTTTTCTTATTCTTACCGTCCATATCCACGCTATAGATCTGTCGTTCTAATGGAGACTGTTCAACCGCTTGAAAATAAACCATCTTATTTACTTCGTCTACGCCATACAATTTAGTCACATCGTAATTTCCATTCGTCAATTGATGGACCATTTTACCATTCATATCATAAAGGTAAATATGATTAAAACCGCTTTTTTCACTCGTCCAAACAAAATGATTTTTATCTTTTAAGAATCTTAGATCATCTGTAATATCAATATAATACTCATTGGTTTCTTCTAATAAAGTCTTAGTCGTCCCCATTTTGGTATCGGCTAATAATAACTTTAAATTATTTTGGTGACGATTCATTTTAAAAACCACCAATCCATTATTATCATGCGTCCACTTTATTCTTGGTATATATTTGTCATTCATATCACCAAGATCAACTTTTGCTGCTTTACCTGTATTAAAATTAAAAACATGAACACTTACTTCAGAATTTTTCTCTCCCACTTTCGGGTATTTAAATTTCTGATATTCAGGATAAGCATCGTCTTTATGGATCGTCATAATAAACTCTCTCACCTCCGTTTCATCAAATCGGATAAAAGCCAATTGATCTCCATTTGGTGACCAAGCAAACGCCTTTGTTTTTCCGAATTCTTCTTCATAAACCCAATCAGCCATACCATTGATGATCTCGTTTGTCTTACCATCATAAGTAATCTGTCTGGTTTCACCGCTTGCCAAATCTGTTGAAAACAAGTTATTATCTCGTACAAACGCTATCTTTTTTTCATCTGGTGAAAAAGTAGCCAAACTAATTTTTTGCTTTCTACCCAAAGGAGTCAGCTTATTCGTTTTTTGATCTAACACATAAAAATGACCTTTGGTCGAATGTCGATAAATAGATTCTAGGTCACTCGCCAACAACATCTTATCTTCGTTACTGCTAAACGAATATCTGCTAAACGTTTTATCAAAACCATCGACCGATGATAAGTTCGCCGCATCCAACAAAACTTTTGTTTTAGCACCCGTCAATAAATCATACTGCACGACAGTGTTTTCTTCTTTTCGACTATAATGTCTACCGTCTTTCTGAAAATTAAATCCGGGGACAGAACGCGCATAAAAAGTATAGTCTTTCCAAATATCCTCTACCGAAATAGATTTGGTCTGAGCTGACACGAAAAATGCAGGGAGACATAATAAAAAGAGAATTGAATATTTCATTTTTAAAAAAAATTATTAAAGTGCATCATACACTCCGTTTATTAAAAGTTTATTTTTCAAGAATTTCATTTAAAGATTCTTGGATTCTTTTTCTTTTTTCTCGACGATTGATAATCTTAGCTGGAACGACTCTCACAGAACAATCTTGAATGGGACAACGTTCACAAGTGATATTGACCGTTTGACTAATAATAGATGGATCATCTACAAATCGGATGGCTTTACGCGTTTCTTCATCCAAAAACAATCCAATGGTTACACTAGAATTTCGTTTGCCTTTACCATAACCTGGTCGTGCAAAGGTCAAAGAAAAGTATTCATCTTGTGTTCCATAATAAGTGCTACGTTGCGCACCAACGATGGTCCCAACATATTTCCCACGCTGTTGCATTTCCTTTAAGTCGTTTAACAATGCCACGGACAACCAACGTCGGCAATAATGTTCCGACTGATTATTACTATGAGGGTGGTGACTATTATTAAGGTGTAATTCTTTATCAATCTGAAAATCATTTTTCTCAGGATCATGTACGACTCTTATAAAGAAGAATTTTTTCAATCCTAAATATTTCGGGAGTACATTGGTCAATCGAGCCAACATGATTTCGGGAGAAACATTGTATTTACTTCGCAAATCCAAGAAAGCTTCTCCGTTCCAAGTTTTACGATCAAAGAATGCCTTAAGATCTCGCGTGATTGATTTTTTATTAACTAAAATCGCTGAGGCAAAATAAACTGCCTTAAAGTGGTTCAGCACTTGATCAAATGAAGTTACTTTCACCAACGATGAAGTCATAGCTCTTTCAGAAATTTTTAAACATTGAAAAGCCAACTCTTTCGCATACTGAAACGTTCGTTCCGTATCTGTAATGTTTTTATTGAGTAATAGTTTTTTAGAGGTAGGAATAAAGACCGATCTAAATCCATTTAATTCTGGATAATCATCCAATCCATTTTCTACGATCCGATATTTAAACGCTTTCTTTAGCGTTTTTTCTAATAACTCAATTGAGATCGCTTCATTTTCTGGAAACTGGTAAGTTTTCACAAATTCACCCGCAGCCTCCTCTATTTCTTCAAAATAATTAAAGTGCAATTCTTGATACGCTCTAACCGCTGCCTGATAAAAATTAGCCTCTCCCACCGCATGGTTTCGAGACAATTCCACTAGGGTCGAAATAAAGGCGCCGATTTTCGCGGGAGCCGTAGCAATGATTTCTACCACCTTCATCAACTCAATACCAAATAGATCTAATGGCAACTCACTCAAAAAATTAGATTGCAATAATTCGCCAATAGGAATCAAATTCCCCTGTAAATCAGACGAAATAAGGATCGATACCTCTTCTCCTAACGCATCCGCCAACAATTTAATCTTATCATCCTTAGGATACTTTTTACCCCGCTCAATCTCGTTGAGATATGAAACGGACATACCTGTCTGCTCTTTCAATTCTTTGAAAGTAATATTTTTTTGCTGTCGCAACTGCCGAACCTTAAGGCCCAGGATTATCCGCTGATTCTGTGATTTCGCTATCATCTTGCCCAAAAATACGATGATCCGAGCAATAGTTGATGATCTAAGGGTAATTTTATACTTGGAAGTTCTATAAGAGACCTTATACTTGGATATTTCCGCATTTACAATCACTTTCCAATGGTAATATTCGGACTATAAAGAACAAAAAATAGAAGAAATATTAATTTTTCACATGAAAAACCTTTGGATAACCTATAATTAATAAGCTTACGTTAAAAAATCTACAGACCTTGAACACCTTCTATGACTTGAATATTTTTCACGATAAAAGATATACACGTTAGAAGGTCTCTGCGTCTTTGCGACCTCTGCGAGAAATCATTTTCCCAGCGTAAATTCATAATAGCTTATTAGACTTCTTTGGTATTTTTTTATAATTCGTAGAGGGTGGAGAAGCCTTTTTTTGTTTTAAAATAGCGTTTTACGAAATAATAGGGTTTATCTAATTCCTCGTACACCTTTACACTATTTCTATCAGAAGGATTACTTTTGTACTATGACATTGACGGAATTATATCAACAACGAGCGAAAGATTTTAAACAACGGGCCACCGCATTACAGGAACGTTATGAAAAATTTGGTTTTGTAAGACTCGCCAGTTTTATCATTGGGATTGCACTATTAATTTTTCTATTCTCCATGAATCCCGCGATAGCGACAATAGCAATTTTTGTTTTTTTAGCGGCATTCTATCGACTCGTCCTTTGGCACCAACAACTACTCCACGAGAAACAAATAGAAGAAGCACTTGCCTTAATCAACCAAGAAGAATTGGCTTTTATGCAGGATGACTTTCAATCTTTTACGGATGGTAAAGAATTTATAGATCCTGCTCACCCAAATAGTATTGACATGGACATTTTTGGTCCCTATTCTTTTTTCCAATACGCCAATAGGACGACTACGTCAATGGGCAAAAAACGCTTGGCCGAATACCTCACTACCGTCGCTGACAAACCGGAAATTTTAGCACGACAAGAAGCTATTGCAGAACTTCAAGATCAACTCGAATGGCGGCAAAAATTTCGAGCGCATGGGATGTCAACAGAAGATGCTCCCGAACATCTAGAACAATTAAAAAGCTGGTTGGCTCAACCAGATTTCATCCAATCTAATTCGATGTATAAAGCTGGATTGATCATCGCCCCAATCCTAGCCATTATCGGTTTATTTGTATGGATTTTTTATTGGCCGTGGTATTTTGCAATGGTATTTTTTCTTCCTGCATTTTACCTATTACGCACTACACTTGATCAAGTCAATCAAACACACCTACAGACAACCAACGCCGGAGAAACACTCGCTTATTATGCTTATTTAATTGAGCATTTAGAAGACAAACATTTTCAATCTGACAAACTACAATCCTTAAGTTCAGCACTCGACACCGATGCTAAAAAAGCTTCCGCACGACTAAAACGATTGTCTTATATTATCCATCAATTAAATTTACGAAACAACCCATTTGTCATTATCCTAAATATTTTTGCTCTCTGGGATTTACAATGGGTATTGCGATTAGAAAAATGGAAATCAGAACAACGGGACGACCTTCCACAATGGTTTGCTGCCTTAGCAGAATTCGAAGCACTGCTTAGTTTTGCAACCGTTTATTATAATCGTCCTGACTGGGTATTTCCAGAAATCACGGAACAATCTCTATTCGATGCCACGAGTCTAGGTCATCCGTTAATCTCTCCAAAAGAAAGAGTTCCTAACGATATCCAAATTCCTACAGCAGGACATATCAAACTGGTAACCGGTAGTAACATGGCTGGAAAAAGTACCTTCTTAAGAACAGTCGGATTAAACATGGTCCTTGCGATGGCAGGCGCACCGGTTTGTGCAAAAAAACTAAGTCTACCCATCCTCGAATTGTATAGCAGCATGCGTACCCAAGATGCCTTGCACGAAAGTACTTCTTCTTTTTACGCAGAACTCAAACGTCTAAAAATCATCATCGAAGCAGTCGAAGAAAAGCCAAATATATTTTTCCTAATGGATGAAATTCTAAAAGGAACCAACTCCAATGATCGACACACCGGATCAAAAGCATTAATCACACAATTAATAAAATCTAAAGGTTCTGGAATTATTGCTACCCATGATCTAGAACTAGGTGCTATGGCCGAATCAGCCGACGGCGCGATCGAAAACCTTTGTATCGAAGTAGCGGTTGAAAATGGGAAATTGATTTTTGATTATAAACTCAAACCAGGTGTAAGTCAAAGTTTTAATGCCACCCTATTAATGCGAGAGATGGGCATTCGAGTTTAGGTCTTCCAGGAAAATAACATCATAATTTTCCACTAAATACCTGGTCATTTTATGTGTATAGTCATTTCGAATATTTGAAATCTTACGATACAACCTGGCAACTTTCAACCTTTGTTTTTCACGTCGATTGCTGCCTTTGGTTTTACGGCTCAAATGCCGTTGTGCCTGTGCTAATTTCTTTTCGAATTTATTTATGGTTCTATGATTTTCAATAGTGAGTCCATCGCTTAGCGTTGCCAAGGTCGTAAGACCTAGATCAATCCCAACTGTCTTTCCAGCTTTAGGAAGTTTCTCAATTTTTGTTTCACATAAAATTGAAACATAGTGGATTCCATCTGCGGTACGGCTTAAGGTAGCACTGCGAATTTTGCCACTTGTTCTGCGATGAAAACACGTGCTGATTCCTTCTAAAAACTTAGGAATAATTAATTTCCCTTTTTCAATTCTAACATTTTGAGGCACCGAAAAACTTTGTTTACTTCGCCTAGATTTAAAAGATGGAAACTTTGACTTTAATTTCTGATTGAAAAAATTCTTG
>CALGJS010000070.1 GCA_937927835.1 uncultured Saprospiraceae bacterium
AAGTCTGTTTCCACCGTCTCCAGCTCCACCAGCAAGCTATCCACCCGGCTCGGCTGAGCACTTAAGAGAAAGGCACTGATCAAAAAGAACACCAAGAACACTGTCCTCTGAATTTTATCATTTATGGTTTTTAAGGGCATAGACTACTAGATATTATAATATTCTATAAAATACTTATAAGTTAATCATTAAAGATATCAATTCAAAAACAAAACATGTTCTAATTGTATATTTTTATTTCTCCCTTTTAAGGTATTAGTAGGTTTCACCCCCCTTTTTCCTCTTTTCATCTACCCAAAAGCATCAACTTAAGATGAGAATATTAAATAAATTTGTATTTATAGAAAAATTGTACAGGTTCTATTTTTTTGTGGTATTTTAGTCTCTATATACTCTATAGAAAATAACTAGTCTTGATGAATTAAATTAATTACATGGTAGACTTAAATACTGAAATTAAATAGAGCCTTACAGTTTTTTTAATTCTATCTCTTCACTTGTGATAGGTTTTATTCCTAAAATCTCATCCATCCCAAAATTTACCAAACATATTTACTATTTTGCTTTCAAAAAGTTAAACCTTTTTGAGTAGCTTTTCATTATGAATTATCAATTACAGTCTTCCCGGCTAAAAGCGTTGGGATACCTTTTCTGGGTGGTATTACTGGTGTTTTCTATTTTGTTTTACGAAGAGCGAGTGATTTTTATGGATTCTGCCTTTCAGCTTTTTGAGGTGCTCAATTATGGAAATTTTCAAATCTATGCCGCCCGATTTACGAGTGTACTGACACAAGCTTTTCCTCTACTATTTTCAAAGATAGGTCTTCCTCTTCAATGGTCTCTACTCTCCTACTCCATTGGTTTTATCTTCTTATATGGAACAATTTATCACCTCATCGTCCACTATTTAAAAAACGATTTTCTAGGCTGGGCAATGATTTTCTTTTTTTCTTTATTGGTTTTTGAAGGATTTTATTATCCGGTTGCGGAACTAAAATTGGGCATCGCGCTTGTACTTTTATTTTATGCTATTTTATTAAAACATCCACAACCAACGGTTTCAATATTATTGCTCTTAGGTTTAATCATTATTCCGGTTTGTTTTACGCATCGTTTAGTTTTTGCTTTTTATCTTTTTCTAGCGATCTTCTTTTTATTGAATAATAAAGAACTACGCAATAGATATTTTTTAGGACTCTTTGTTTTTGCATTAGGTGTGATCACAATTCAATCTAAATATTTTACCAATTGGTATGACCGTGCGAAGCAAGTAGAATTTTGGGATAACTACGAAAAATATTTTCCAAACTTTCACCAGATTCCTTCTCACCAGACTTTCTTCGAAGAATGTATACATCATTATTATTTTTTCCCAATCTTATTGATCCTTTCATCTCTTGGCTATCTTTTTCATATTTTTAAAAGGCATGAGAAAATTACTTTTCCATTTATCAAGTTAGGATTGATTCTAGGATTTAGCGTAAGCTATATTATTCTTATCCATCTATCCGCTCCGACAACGTTCCATCGTTTTTATCACGAAACAAATTATCTCCCTTTAAGTCTTGTCGTTACGATTCCTTTTTTATTTGATTTTATACCTGCTTATGGAGAACGGAAATCACTCTTTTTTATCTTTGGAATCATTCTACTCATTCGATTAAATACAATTTATTCCAACCATAAAGTTTATACCAAACGTCTGGCATGGATGGAAAAAAAAATGGAAATCGGTCATCAACTAGGTCATCATAAAATTATTATTCCAGCCGAGGAAGCTCCTTTTAAAAAGCACACCATGGATTGGGCTGTTTCTTACGAATCGATGCTCCTCTCTAAATCTCGTAGGCCAAATCAACCCGCAACAATTCTACTCACTCCAAAAGATCATCATGAACACGAGTGTGTAAAAAGTAATAATAACTGCTACATGACTACTTTCAAGGTTCACTCTTCAGATGTTTTTTTTGAATCTGGTACACTCTCTTTACCAGATGAAAAATATATTTATTTATCTAAAGAGTAATTCTTATTATCCAAGACATTCCGTCATTCGTCGCATATTTTTAACTATTCGTCAGAAATAGTATTTGACGCTAGACACAATACCTGCTCGAGCTGCCATCGATCCTTTAAGGTTATTGATTGATCGAATATATGATGACAACACTAAAAATCTAAGTCTATAGGACTCTTTAGTAAAGGCCGAACAATAACTTTCCGATTTATATCTCGAACTTATTGTTTGGCCACTACTAAATAAAAAAAATCCGGCTTCTGCTAAAGGCGAAACCGGATTTCGAAACTGTGATTTGATCTTAGCTAAAGGCAAAATCAAATTGAATAATTATACAATTTCAATTAGAACTGAAATTATATTTATTAGTGGTAATCTAGTCTTAGCTAAAGGCAAGACCAAATTACCAGATATAAGTGTGAGAAGTTTTAATAAATTTTACTGCCGTGAGACAGAGAAAATTCAAAAAACAATCCACCTGAGGGAGTAAATGACTCGTTATTGAATTGATAGATAACAAAGCTATGCTTTGTTGTCTAAATGAAGTGTATGAATATATTTGAATACGGTTGAATATGGGTGTAACCGTGATAGTTGAATTGCATTTTTCATAAAAAAAAGTTTTATGTTTAGAATATATAGATCTTGCCTTATTTAGAGAGAAAACTATTCCAAAACAGGCAAAAAAATAAATTATCAGCCTATTTTGTGACAAAAAAAATATTCTTTTTTTTTATGAAATCACGAAAAACATGTGAAAAAATCTTTTTTTTTGTGACAGGCAAGCGAACTGAACTTATTTAAAAAACAATAATACGTTTAACATGGAAAATTATTTTAATACAGCAGAAACACTTAAACGAATAACCATTCTTTCATAATGAAAAATGAGCCATTCGCTTTTTGCCAATGACTCATTTTTGCTATTATCGTTTTTTGTTACTACGAAAACAACTTTCGCATATCTACTTTTTCTTTCACGATCTCTTCTACTCTTTCCATCGGCACACGTTCTTGTTTCAACGTATCTCGATCACGAATCGTCACCGTCTTATCTTCCATACTATCAAAATCAATCGTTACGCAGAATGGTGTTCCTACCGCATCCTGTCGACGATATAACTTTCCGATACTACCCGTATCATCATAGTGTGTGTTAAAAGAAAAGCTCAAATCTTTATGTAATTTTTTCGCTAATTCTACGATACCAGGTTCGTTTTTCTTCAGTGGTAAAACGGCACATTTGACCGGAGCAATGGCTGGATTCAATTTTAATACATCTCTCATATTATCCGATCCAGGTACTTGTTCTTCTACCAAAGCATTACTCATCGTCGCCAAAAACATTCGATCACAACCGATAGAAGTTTCTACTACGTAAGGAACATAATTTTCTTTGGTCTCTGGATCAAAATACTGAATCTTACGACCAGATAATTCCTGATGTTGAGACAAGTCAAAATCTCCTCGTGAGTGAATCCCTTCTAATTCTTTAAAACCAAAAGGAAAATCAAATTCGATATCTACCGCTGCTTTTGCATAGTGCGCTAGATTATCGTGGTCATGCCAGCGAAGTTTTTCTGCTGGATGTCCTAAATTTTTATGCCACTGCATGCGTTTTTCTTTCCACTTTTCATACCACTCCTCCTGAGTTCCAGGCTTGATAAAAAACTGCATTTCCATCTGTTCAAATTCTCGCATTCGGAAAATAAACTGACGGGCTACGATTTCATTTCTAAAAGCTTTACCAATCTGAGCGATACCAAAGGGTAGTTTTTGTCGAGTCGTTTTTTGAACATTACTAAAGTTCACAAAAATACCTTGTGCCGTTTCAGGTCGTAGATAAAGCTTACCTTCTTCTCCTGCAATATTTCCCAACTGTGTAGAAAACATCAAGTTAAACTGACGTGCTTCCGTCCAGTTTTTTGAACCACTATCCGGACAAGCAATTCCGTACTCTTCAATCATGGCTTTTAGATCGCCCATATCTTCGTTCGTCATAGCCGTAGCAAGTCGCTTAGCCGTAGCCGCGTGCTTTTCTGCATTGGCAAGTACTCGTCCATTGGTCTTTCGGAATTCCGCTTCATCAAAAGCATCTCCAAAACGTTTCTTAGCTTTAGTGATTTCTTTATTGATCTTCGCTTCGATCTTGTCCATGTATCCTTCGATCAATTGATCTGCCCGATATCTTTTGTTAGAATCCTTATTATCAATCAATGGATCATTAAATGCATCTACGTGACCAGAAGCTTTCCAGACTTTTGGATGCATAAAAATCGCCGCATCAATTCCAACAATATTATCATTCATCTGCACCATTGATTTCCACCAATACTGCTTTAGATTATTTTTTAATTCTACACCATAAGGACCGTAGTCATATACCGCACTAAGTCCGTCATATACTTCACTAGATTGGTAAATAAAACCATATTCCTTACAATGAGCTACTACTTTTTTAAATTCGTCTTGTCTATTCATTATATATCAAGTTGTGAGTTGTTGAGTTGTGAGTTGTTGAGTTGTGAGTTTTGAGTTTTGAGTTTTGAGTTTTGAGTTTTGAGTTATAATGAATAATTAAGAATTTTTTAATGAATAATGCTCTTCTTTCGCGTTGACGAGCATTATTCATTATTCATTATTCATTAAAACATTATTCACTACCCTTCAATTAGAATTCAGATTTAAAATGGAATTTCACATCTGGGTAATTTTCTTGCGCCATTTTTAGTGCCCATGAAGATTCCGCTAGAAATACTAGTTGGCCATCTTTGTCTTTTGCCATATCTCGGCTACGTCGCTTTTGCATCGCTCTGAGTTGCTCTTCATTATCTGTTTCTATCCAACAAGCTTTGTGTAAAGCCACCGGTTCGTAGCTACAAGAGGCACCGTATTCATGTTTTAGCCGATATTGAATTACTTCAAATTGTAGCGCACCAACCGTACCGATGATCTTCCGATTATTTTCTGTTTTTGTAAAAAGCTGTGCGACTCCTTCATCCATTAGCTGTGTTAGCCCTTTGGCCAACTGCTTAGATTTTAATGGGTCTGCATTATTAACAAATCTAAATTGCTCCGGCGAGAAGCTCGGAATTCCTTTAAAATTCAATACTTCTCCTCCTGTAACGGAATCTCCGATTTTAAAGTTTCCACTATCATACAATCCGATAATATCTCCTGGAAAAGCCTCCTCCACTACTTCTTTACGAGCCGCCATAAAAGAGGTTGGATTGGAGAATTTCATTTTCTTTGCTTGGCGGACATGCAAGTAATTGGTATTCCGCTTAAAGGTACCAGAACAAACTCTTAAGAATGCAATCCGGTCACGATGTCGTGGATCAATATTGGCGTGAATTTTAAAAACGAAACCAGAGAACTGATCTTCGCTAGGAAGTACTTCTCGTTCTTCGGTTACACGGGGTAACGGCGATGGAGCAATTTCCACAAAACAATCTAGCAATTCTTTGACACCAAAATTATTGACCGCACTACCAAAAAAAACGGGGGAAATTTCACTATTCAAATACGCTTCTCGATCTAACTCTGGATAGACCTCCGTAATCATATTTACTTCTTCGCGCAATTCCTCCGCCAGCTTTTCACCAACCAATTCATCTAAACGACTATCGGTCAAATCTGTAAACTCGATGATATCTTCTTTACTTTGCTTACCGTGGGGTGCAAAGAGATTAAGTTTTTTCTCGTATAAATTATAAACACCCTTAAATCGCTGTCCCATTCCGATGGGCCAAGAAAGCGGAGTGACATTAATCCCTAATTTTTGTTCTACCTCATCTAACAAATCAAAAGCCTCCTTTCCTTCTCTATCTAGTTTATTGATAAAGACAATGATCGGTGTCTTTCGCATCCGACAAACTTTAACCAGTTTTTCTGTTTGTGTCTCTACTCCTTTCGCCACATCAATCACAACGATCACACTATCCACTGCCGTCAAGGTTCGATAAGTATCTTCCGCAAAATCTTGGTGACCCGGTGTATCAAGGATATTTATTTTTCTATCTCTATATTCAAAAGCCATCACCGAAGTGGCTACGGAGATTCCTCTCTGTCGCTCAATTTCCATAAAATCAGAAGTCGCTCCTCGCTTAATTTTATTAGATTTTACGGCTCCTGCTACTTGGATTGCACCACCAAAAAGTAACAATTTCTCGGTTAAGGTCGTCTTACCAGCATCAGGGTGACTGACAATCCCAAACGTTCTCCTTTTTTCTATTTCTTTTTTATTACTCATTCTTGCAATTTCAGGGGGCAAAGTTAAGGATTTTTAC
>CALGJS010000071.1 GCA_937927835.1 uncultured Saprospiraceae bacterium
TTCTCCTAGTGCTGATGATCAGGGAGTTTGGATTCACCAAGACGCATGGTTTCATTTAGGGGAGTTTGATAAAGAGATTTGCACCAACTATAAGATCAATAAATCAGGTAATGGTGTCTATGCTTTTATCATCGAAGGAACGGCAGAAATCGCTGGACAAACGCTTTCTAAAAGAGATGGTTTTGGAATCTGGGAAACGGATAAATTTGAAATTAAAGCGAATAAAGGGAGCCGGATTTTGTTGATGGAGGTGCCGATGCAGTTGGGGTAAGGGGATAGTTGTAGAAACTTACGTAAGGTGGTTAATTGAAAATTATTTAAACACAACCTCAATTGCTACTTTTCTTTTTTCATGACTTACCACTGAACTTTGAAGTACTCCCCTACCTTCAATCATTATTTCTAGGATTTTATTTTTAACATTCCATCCCTCAGATTGCTTTAAAAAATTAGCTACAGAGGTTGCTCTTTTTCTGGAAAGCAGATCATTATATTTTATGGAGCCAGAAGAATCTGTATATCCAATGATTTGAATATGGTCGATCGGCAAATCCTTTATTTCTTTTATAAAAGCAGTCAAAATAGTCTGAGCGGAAGCAGTTAGTTGGTCTGAATCAAATTCAAAATAAAGCGTAGTTTTTTTTGGTAAAATCTTTTCTATCGTGTTTTCGGTTAAATCATTTTTGATTGGAGAGAGGAGAACATCTAAATGATAGTGGTTGGTATTTTCCTGTTTGAGGATTATTTTTGAAAAGGTATAGGGATGATATTTTTTTTGAGTAACCTTAAAATTAAAAACCTCTTCGGTAAATAGACATTGAAAAAAGCGTCCTGTTGAATCAGTAAAAATTGGTACATTATCCTCTGTATACAGCACCGTTTGTATAGGTAATTTAGTAATCGAATCTTTTACAAAACCTTCTAAATAAGTAAGCGATTTATTGGGCAAACCTTCTTTTAGATCAAATTGATAAATATCCATTTTTCCTTTTCCATTAGGACGATCAGAAGAAAAATAACCCGTCTTGCCATCACCCGCTAAAAAGAATCCTATTTCTCGATATCCAGTATTGATGGGCGCACCTAAATTGATAGCAGCGCCCCACTGTCCGTTTTCCTGAAGTTGACTCATATAAATGTCTTGTTCTCCCAATCCCAAATGTCCCGTGGAAGAGAAGAACAACGTAAGACCGTCATCGGTAATAAAGGGTGCCTCTTCATCCATTTTGGAATTGATATTGGGGCCTAAATTTTGGGGTTCGCTCCAAGTCTGATCTTCTTGCAGCTGACTCCAATAGAGATCGGTAGATCCATATCCACCGAGTCGATTACTAGCAAAAAAGATGGTTCGACCATCACAACTAACACATGCTTGAGATTCCCATCGATCAGAATTCAACCCACCTTTTAAAGGTTGGGTAGCGATTATTTTTTCATTCTTTAAAAATCCATTTTGAATATCACAAGTTCCTTGTACATTTGATCTCTGACAGGCGGTAAAATAAATCTGGCGACCATCCCTGGTAAAACTAGCCATCCCTTCATTTTTATTGGTATTAAAAATAGCATCTAAAGAAACAGGTATGGACCAATTGGTATTTTTTTTAGTAGTTAAATACAGATTTTCATCAAACTCTTTTCGAGTAAAGTATAATTGCTTACCACCATTCATCAAAAAAGGAAAATATTCATCTAGAGAAGAATTAATCGGATCACCAAGATTTTTAATGGATAAAAGATATTTAGCAAAAGGCTTTTCTTTTGCTATCTGACAAGCTTCGATATGCTTCGATAATTGAGCCGCATAAATTCCTTCCCGCTCAAATTCCTTCTCTCCATTTATACCAAATTCAGCAATTGGTAATTTAATAATTTCTGCAAACTCATTAAAATACTGCTCCGCTAAATCGTATTGTCCAGCTCTAAAAAAAGCATGTGCCATTTCAGCATAAATTACTCTGGAAAAATAAGGTTGATCAGAAACAATTTCTTGAAGCATTTCAGCAGACGCTTGATAGTTATTTTTTGCCTGGCAAACAATCGACAGTCCTCTTTTTGCTACCACATAATCAGACTTTTTCTTTAAGGCTGATAAATATAAAGCTTCCGCTTTGTCAAACCGGTTATTTAATAAAGCAGCTTCTGCCTCTTGTATAATTGAGACGAGTTTTTTAGAAATCCTCACCCTAGTATTTTGTGACACTCCAAATATTGGCAACAGGAATATAAAAAAAAATAGACACAGATTATTGAAAGAAAGCATATTAAATTATTCGCTTTGAGGTTCTTAAAAAGTAAAGCTATTTAAACATAAACTATCACTAAAAAGGCACTTTAATTTCACTTTTTAGTAATCCACTTACATAACGACTACCATCCCTTTAAGACACAATTTTTTACAAAAAAACTTTACTGATGAAAATCACTACAACGAACCTCAATTTCATTTAACTTTACCTACGAAAGCACCAAACTTTAAGACGTTATTATGAAGTGGTTCCTCTTTATCTGTTTTCTTTTGCTATTCAGCATTGCGAGTATACCAGCCAGTATAGAGACCGATTCTATGCCTGAAAAATCAAAGGTATCTACTAAAATTGAACTAGGGAAAAGCTATTCTTTGATCCGAGCTGATCATTAGGTCAAACTATTTCATGTGCTAGTTGCCATAAACCTGAATTTGCCTTTTCGGATAATTTGCCATTTTCTTTAGGTGTTGAGAATCGTATTGAAACCAGAAATACACCGTCGGTAATGAATATGCTTAGCCGGAACTTTACTCGACAAGGGACGATTTGAGATGCCCCATGATTCTACGGATTTGGAAAAATTTAAAGTTCCTGGATTACGAAATGTTGGTTTGACTACACCCTATGATGCACAATGGAATGTTTGAAACACTAGAAGAAGTGGTTGATTATTATAGCAACCCGTATGACTTTGTAAAAAATCCAATTAATATAGATA
>CALGJS010000072.1 GCA_937927835.1 uncultured Saprospiraceae bacterium
TCATTTCGTCAAATCTGTTGACTTCCTTTAGGTTTACTTGTCCTAGAAAAGAAAAGGGAAGGTTGTCGAAATTATTCTTTGGCCAACTTAGTTTTTTCGGTAAGTCTGGAAGTCCACCTAATTTGGTATCGCCTAACTTAACCCCAGATTTACCATTTGTTTTTAACCTGATGGAAGATTTGATTAATTTTGATAAAGCAGTTTTATATGGTTCGTTGGTATATGATTGAATGACCTGTCTTAGTTCTTTTTTGTCTCTCATATATTCTTTTTTAAAGTCTCCCGATTTCATTCAATGCTTTCCTAACCACCGCATTCCCTTCAAATAAAATCCCTTTTATTCCATTTGCTTTTGCACTCTCGATTTTTTTTGGAGTATCATCAATAAAAACTAGTTGGTCAAGATCATAATCATTTATTTCATTTAATAATCTTTTAAAAAAAAGTGGATTAGATTTTTCCATTTGGTAATCGAAAGAATAAATCTGTTGAGTGGCCCAACTAGAAAAATTATATCGTTCGGAAATATAGGCAATGTTCTCACGATAGTTATCACTGACAATGATTATTTCACTATCCTCCCCTACCATTTCTACTAATGCGGAATTAAATTCCAACGTATCAAACACCGCAACTAAAAATTCTGCCCCAGCTAAACTTTGATTGGTTAAACTATTATATTCCTTCATAAAGTCTGGGAATAAATCCTTTCCAATGTTTAGATCATGTCCATATTTATGATTTAGTGAGGTGATGATTTTCCAGTTGATTAGATGGTTTGATATTCCACTAGATTGAAATACGACACCACCGAGATCGAGAAGGGTTATTTTTTTGGACATTTTGTTTTTATTTTTTTAATTTAATTAGATCAGCAAAGATCCAAAATTGTTTTTTATAAAAACAACTAATAGAAATTTTAGTTCCCTGAGTCCATAAAACCTTCTACTATTATTATAATTTACCTAATGCCTAAAATCCATAAATCGAACCGAACCAAAATCCTTTTTTGTTTTGATTCTATAACTCGCAGTTGTCTCACCTTCGCCAGTATCTCGACAGCTATAGTCGCTGGTTTCAATCGAATGGAGCCACCATTTTTTCCCTACTTCATCATAATTAAAATTTATAAATTGATTGGTTTTATCACAAGCTCCATACAAACTTTCAAAGGATAAAATTCCTTTTTTAAACTTTATACCTTGATGCGGATTTCCTACTCCAGCTCCTCCGCAGTCGGAACATTCTACCAAATAATTATTAGTAGCTGCCAGCTTAAATTGTCCATCCCCTTCGTTTAAAAAAATAATTACCGTATGACAATAGGAATCATCCGTTGTGCTATCATCTTGGTCTGTACAAACTCTAGAGGTTAAGGCAACTAGATCGAATTGCTGATCGTTGTTAATGTCTTCTGTCAAAGGTAGGTGGTAGGATAACTCGTGATCTGGAAAATTTTTATGGATAAGATTGGTCAATAATTGAAGGGTGTCTATTGGAGTATTTTCGTTGCGTATAGATGCTTCTAAATCTTCAGGTTGATGTACAATAACCGTTTTTTCTTTTTCTTCAAATTCTTTTTTCACTTCCTTTATTTGAGCGCTGGTCGCTGGTTTATCCGAAAAATTGCAAGCAATAAATAAAAAAAAACTGATGATAACAAAAAGTAAATTTCTTAGTTCTAACATAGTTTTTGGTTTTATAAAAACTTAAACGCTCAGTCAAAATGTTTTTTTGACTGAGCGTTTAAAGGAATACTATTTTACAATAAATTGAATAGAACGCATTCTTTTTTCAGAGGAAAGTTTTAAGAAATACATTCCATCTGGTAAATCCAATTCGTAGTCTTTTGACCAATTATTATTGTCAATATTTAAATTTTCGGATTCTATGATTCTTCCCATGACATCTATGATTTCCATTTTTAGATTACCCGTTTCAAAGTCCTTAATAGAAAGTTTGAATTGGCCATCATTTGGATTTGGTGATAACTCAATATCAACCCCATTAAAAGGATTGATTGGCTCCAAACTGGTAGGTAATTCCGATTCGTCTATTAAATCATTTTGCCAAACACCACGACCAAAAGTAGCAGCATACAATTTATTTTCACCATAATTTATATCAATATCCGAGACGATAACATTCGGTAAACTTAGATTATAAGGAATCCAACTATCCAAAGTATCATTGCTATAATAAATCCCGATATCTGTTCCAATATAAACCGTATTGATCATGGAGCTATCATTATGCACAATGCAATTCACCGGTAGATTTGGTAAGTCATAAGTTTCATTTATCCATGTATTACCACCATCCAAAGAATGATAGACATGCTGACCTGGCTCAAAACCTCCCATCACCACCCAAACACTTAACGGGTCATTTTCATCCACTTCAACAAAACTAAAATATAGGCTATCCGGTAATCCCGCTGTCACATTATTCCAAGTAATTCCATTATTATTAGTTGCCCAAAGTTCGCTCATTTGGTCAAAGGAATGATAAATTCTTTTAGCCACGTACATATAATTTGGATTAGAATTAGACACATTAAAATGAGCAATGGGCGTTGGAAAATTTACTCCATTCATATTTGGAAAGTCTGATAATGCATCGAAGAATTCATTACCCGGCGGCGCTTGATATAAATTCCCAAAACCACCATAGACTACGTCCGTGTTGCCAGGCTTAAACATAAAAGGTGTGGTCCACGCAGCTCTTTCATCTTGGGGATTAGACATTCTAAATTGAGTAAAACCTCCATCATCAGAATAAATAATTCTTCCAAACTGACTGGAACCAATAATGATGTTTGGATCGGATGGATGTAGAATTGCGTTCATTCCATCTCCACCAAAAAGGTTCGACCAAAATCCACCATTATTAAAATAGGTAGAATTGTCTTGTGCTCCCGCAATAAAGTTTCCTGGATTTCCTTCACTGACTCCTACTCGATAAAACGAACTAGTTTGCATACCATCACTTAGATATTCCCAATTCGTTGGCCATTGATAATCGGGATCAAAGTTAAAATTATCCCAAGAACCAATTTCGATAGAATCAGTTCTGACCAATCCGCCATCATTACAAATATAGATTTTGTTATCTAAAGGATTGATTTTAAATTGATGTTGATCCGCGTGCAAACCAGGACTTTGGCCATCAAACCAAATAGAAACTCCATCAAAAGTTTGACCACCATCATTCGATCCCCAAACATTCACACCTCCAGTATAAATGATATTTTCATTGGTAGGATGAACAACAATTGAAAGATCATAACGTCCTTGTCCGCCAGTATTAAATCCATCGTACCACTCTAAAATATTTCTTCCTTCTGCATCGCTAAAACTCCAAGTTTGACCACCATCTAAAGAACTATAAATCCCATGTAAGCCAGAATTAACATTGGTCGTCAAGGCATAAATATGATTTGAATTACTTGGAGCTACGGTTACTTCAGTTCGTGTGACTACTCCTGTCTCAGGAATTCCCGTATTAAGTTCCATCCACGTCGAACCAAAGTCGGTTGATTTTATGATTCCTGCCGTTCCTACTTCTGAGTTTGCCAAGTATCCGGTACATCCGTAAAGCGTATATGGATCATTAGGATCTGCTTCTAAATCCCACATTAAATTATCATGGGTCAAAGTCCAATTATCTCCTGCATCAATAGAGGTCAAAACACCACCTACACCTGCTGCAACTAAACGGTTGGAGTTATTAGGATCAACCATAACTCGACGAATTAAGGAACCGTCCAGTTCTTCTAATTGATACGTTAATCCAGTTGGATTCCAAGTAGTTCCACCATCGGTCGTTTTATAAACGCCAATTCCATAGTGCGTATGTCTTTTTCTATTATCTAAATTTAAAGCAATGTCGATATAAGCATAATCTCCAACGCTGATATAAATTATATCCGTATTATTGGGGTCGACGGCGATATCACTAATTCTTAGAATTGGTAAATTATCTGTTAGTGGCGTCCAAGAGTCGCCGTCATTGGTTGTTTTCCAAACCCCACCTTGTGCGACTCCAACCCAATAAGTATTCACATCGGTTGGATGAAAACTGATACAATTAATTCTTCCCATTCCCTTTGTTAAGGAGGAAGAGGCTCGTTCAACGGGACCAACTGGAATCCAACTATTGGTTACGTCTAAATTTGATTGGTTTCTATTAGCTAATCTTTCTGCCTCTCGATAAAAGACCGATCCATCATAAAAGTTCCCTTGTGGATCTACTCTTTTATTGAATTCATCCATCCAACGGTAATTGTATTTCCAACCTTTTTCTTGTTCAAGGAGTTCTCTAGGAATGGAGGATTCAATCTGCTGCTCGACTCGTTTAAAAGAGGCGGCATCTTGACTAAATAAACTTAAGCTGAGAAATATAATTCCAGCGAGTAATAGTATTCTTTTAAAAATCATCGTGGTTAATTAAGGTGTTAATAAATTTTTCCAAACGAGTAATATCTTCTGGTTTTATTTGACCATAGGAAATAGTTTTTTCAACTGATTTGGAATGATAGCTCAATATATTTTTTTGTGGATCTGAAGCTGGTTCATGGTAGCTTTCTTTTAAAGAATTCCATTGGATCGTTTTTATTAGATCTTTCAGATTTGAGAAATCTTGGTTACCAATTTTTCCTGATTTTATTCCTCGGTGTTTTACTTTGAATTTTCCTTTGTAACTATATTCTCCGTTTTGATTAATGGAAAAATCATAAGATTGGCAAACATCCATACAGCCTCCTTTTTTTAATTCTAAAGACCAATGGCCATCTTGATCGATTTGTTTGGAGGTATTACAAGAATAGATCAAACATAAAGTGATGAAAATGGAGATGACGGTAAATATCTTAGTGAGCATTGATTGAGGGTATTGAAGTTCTGAAACGACTTCATTATTGAATAAACTAAGTTAAATCTAGATCAAGATAATATTTTATTTTCGATCTATTGAGAAGTTTTTTTGAAAAATGGTAGGAAAATCAGGTTTGGTAGTTTGATTGGCTGTTTTTGGGG
>CALGJS010000073.1 GCA_937927835.1 uncultured Saprospiraceae bacterium
GGCATTATGGTCATGGATCAACAAAAACATCATCTCGAGACACTAACAGAAATAAGGGCGCTCATGGAGCAATCCTCTCGCTTTATCTCCTTAAGTGGATTATCTGGCGTAGCTGCAGGTATTTTTGCGCTTTTAGGAGCCGCTACCGTTTATTGGTATTTGGGTATTACGCCATTTTCTGGCCAAAAGGCTTACTATGTAACAGCTGAAACTATCAACCGCGGTGGAATGCATTATCTTACTTTCTTTTTGGTGGATGCGTCGATTGTATTGGTATTGGCCTTAGGTAGTGGGATTTTTTTTACAACGCGTAAAGCTCAGAAGAAAGGGTTAAAGATGTGGGATGCCTCTTCCAGGCGATTGTTGATAAATATGGCCATTCCATTAGTGGCTGGTGGAATATTTTGCTTAGGTTTGCTCTATCATGATTTATTCGGAATGGTCGCACCAGCCACGTTAGTTTTTTATGGTTTGGCCTGTTTAAATGCGAGTAAATATACTTTAAATGATATCCGGTATTTGGGTATCTTTGAAATTATCCTTGGACTTATCTCTTTATTCTTTTTAGGATATGGATTAGAATTTTGGGCATTTGGTTTTGGCGTTTTACATATCGTTTACGGACTGATTATGTATTATAAATACGAGCAGTGAAAAACATTTTTACAAAAATAAGAAAGGAATTTGATCATCGGACCCGATTGGGAATCATGTCAATGTTAGTGGTAAATGAATGGGTAGAATTTACAACATTCAAAGAGATGTTGGCATTGCAAGATGGCACGCTTGCCAGTCATCTAAAAAAATTAGAGGCCAATGATTTTATTAAAATAAAAAAAGAATTCATCGGGCGTAAACCCAAGACTTCTTATGCCGTCACTGAAGTTGGTAGAAAGGCCTTTACAGATCATTTAGATGCACTTGAAGAAATTATTCGACAAAGTAAATAATCTAGTTTCGATAAAAAAATGTAAAGCTATTTTAAAATAAAAATTAAACATCAGAGATTTCTGATCTCTTTTTTTGTCCATAAACTTTGTTTTTCAAAGTACTTTATTAAAAATAAATTTTGACATGAATAAATCAGCTTTTAATTCCGTACGGCTCACCGAGGCCGAAAAACAGGAAGCAGTAGCAGCCACCACGGCTTTTGAAGTACAACTATCCCGACTACCAAAAGTAGGGGAAGTTGGTTTTTTTGGACCAGATAGTATGACTTGGAAAATTTACCGAGAGCCAACTATGTTGTTGGGAGGTATTAGTGCGTTACTTCTTCAGATTGCTCATCCCGCTATTGCAGAAGGCGTTCGAAAATTCAGCAATTTTCATGAAGAATATTTATATCGAGCACACCGGACCTTTAATGCAATGGCTGGATTCTATTTTGGATCAGAAGAACTAGCGCTCAAAACTGCTCGAAGGTTATTCCAAATGCATGGGATGATTCGTGGCAATATTGGTAGAAAGGTTGATGGTTGGTGGCAAGTAGAAAAATTTTGTGCTCGTGATCCAGAGCTGCTCACGTGGGTGTTAGCGACACTGGTAGAGACGAGTTTACGCATCACCGAGTTGATCAATGGACCACTACCTCGTTCTGAAAAAGAACAGTTTTTCCAAGAGTCCAAAATCATTGCTACACTGATGGGTATTCCAGCAGATCAATATCCGGATGACCTAACTGCCTTTGAGCGTTATTATCAAATCATATTAGAAAGTAATACCCTTCAGGTAAACCCGACCAATATGCGGTTATCAAAAATCATTTTGAATCCTCCTTATGGAAGCAATCGAATTTTTCGAGCAATGGCCGCGGTATTTTTACCTGAAAAATTTGCACAAGCGTATCAACTACTTCCTTCTCCCACTGAAAAAAAATGGATCGAACGGTTCGTTAATTTTTTACGGTTCGTTTTAAAATTCTTACCCAAGTTTATTCGGTTTGCGCCACCCTATCATCAAGCGAATTGGCGACGTGCGAAAGTTCGAAGAAAGTGGCATACTGGCTATTTCTATACCCTGATTACAAAGCATTTTAAATTTCCATTTGGAATTAATACTTAATGCGAATCAAGGATTGAAAATAAATATTTGAATTAAAGGAACACCATCTTCCCATTGACTCTGGGATATATTTGCTTCTCGCTTCTCGCTATTTGCTTCTTGCTTCCTTCTATCGCCTGGCCTGCCGGCAGATAGAAGAGCGCAAATGGCAAGAAGCATATTCCAAGGTCCTTTTTTATTATTAAAAAAATTAACCCCTGATTCCCATACTTAAATAAAAAATTATGTCTTTACTAACAAAAATAAGAATCCTATTTTCTGAAGATCGGCAGTTTCGACAATTTATGCTGCTGTGTTTGTTTACACTCTTTAACTTTTGTCTAGTAGGCGTACGGTTATATTACGTAGACTTTGATCTTGCTTCTATTCAATCTTCGGAAGATTTATTTATGCTACGCGGTACGACCACCTTTTTATTTTTAATATGGAATTTATTTTTAGCATGGATTCCTTACTGGTTATCATTAGTCGTAGCACCACTGTATGAACGTAAAAAATCACTACTACTTACGGGTGGGTTGCTTTTCGTTTGGTTGCTTTTTTTACCTAACGCACCTTATATACTCACCGATCTTTTGCATCTACGAATGCGTGCACCGATCCCTTTTTGGTACGATCTAATGCTGTTAATTTCCTTTGCATGGACGGGTTTATTGTTGGGAATAATTTCTCTTTATGAAGTACATCGTTTCATTGCTAAACAGTGGTCTAGATTAGCAGGTTGGATAATTATCATTACCTCAATAATTCTCAGTGGATTAGGAGTGTATATTGGCCGTTTTTTAAGATGGAACTCTTGGGATATCATTACTCAACCATTTGACCTACTAAAAGATCTTTTTCAAATTTTAATCGAACCACAATCATTTTATGGAAGTGGAAGCATTGTGATTTTTGCAGCTTTCTTTTTGCTTTCTTATCTCACTTTTTTTAGTTTTTCAAACGATAAATATTAAGCGATGAGTCTCTCTTTCTATTCGTCTGTCCATCCCAAAAATCGGGGTGGACTTTCTTCAAATGAAGCACCGATTGATGTATTTTTCAATCAGTTGATTATCTATTGGTCCGAACGTTTATTGTCTCCTAACTTACGTGGAAGTCGTCTACATGAGTTGGTCGTTTTTGGTATTAAACAAGCACGAGCAGCTAGTTTTGGTGGCAGTCTATTGGCTTTGATTATATTAACAAGTTTTTTTGAATTTAGTGCAATTGCTCGTTATGATTTTTTATTTCTTGGTGCAATTTTTATTCAAATGATGTTATTAATTCTAAAAATAGAAACATGGAAAGAGACCCAAGTCATTTTACTTTTTCATGTAGTAGCTACCTTGATGGAGCTGTTCAAGACACACCCAAATATTGGTAGTTGGCAATATCCTGAGGCGTGTTTTTTTAAGCTTGGAAATGTTCCACTCTTTACTGGATTTATGTATTCGGCGGTCGGCAGTTTTATTGCGCGCTCTTGGAAAATCATGAAATTAAGATATACAAATTATCCACCTTTTGGAGTAACTGTATTTCTAGCAATTGCGATTTATATCAATTTTTTCACGCATCATTTTATCTATGACTTCAGATATTTATTATTTGGATTAATCGGTTTGTTTTATTTTAGAACAAAAGTATGTTTTATCGTTTATCAAAAAGAAAGAAAAATGCCGATGCTTTTGGCCTTTGTATTAATTTCCTTTTTTCTATGGTTGGCTGAAAATGCTGGCACCTATGGCAATATGTGGCAGTATCCAGATCAGACGGAAGTCTGGCAAATGGTATCCTTCGGCAAGATGGGTGCATGGTTTTTATTGATGATTGTCAGTTTTGTTTTAGTTTCATTACACCAGAAGCATACACTTTTCACTGATTAATAGATTGATTAGTTAATGATATAAAAGTCCAAAATTTGATTATATTTATGGCAATAAATACTATCAGATTTTGGAAAACAATCTTTTGCTCGACGTTGAAACTTATGCAGTTAACTTCATTACCCGTAATGTCCCAAAAGAGTATGCCTTTCACGATCTACAACATACTATTATTGTTGTAGAAGCTGCCCATGAAATTGGGAAAGCAATGAACCTTGATAAAGACGCTCTAGAGATACTACAAATCGCAGCTTGGTTTCATGATATGGGTTATGATCAAGGAAAAGAAGACCATGAAGAAAGAGGGTGTGAATATGCTGCAAATTTCTTAAAGCCTTTAAGTTATCCGCCTGAAAAATTAGAAAAAATCCAAAATTGCATTCTTGCGACCCACCTTAATCATACTCCACAAACAGACTTAGAAAGAATCATCTGTGATGCAGATCTCAGTCATCTTGGTCGGAGAAACTATTGGGATCGTTGTGAACGCGTTAGACAAGAAATTGCTGTTACTCGAGATACAGTGATGACTGATGAAGAATGGGTAAGTTTCGAACTTGGCTTTATGCAGGCGCACTCTTTTAATACAAAAGTTGCACAAGAATTATACGGTGCACGTAAGAATAAGCATATTCAGAAGCTTGAGCGTCGACAAAAAAAATATGCAAAATTATCAAATCCTGATGCTTCCAGTAAGCTACCAGTTCGCGCTAAGAAAAACAAAAAAAAGAAAAAACCTTCTTATGCAGATCTTGCCAGTAAAAATGACTCTGGTGATATTAATCTAAAAGAAATCAGTCTAGGACGAGGAGTAGAGACCATGTATCGAACTACCTACCGAACGCATATTAATCTTAGTTCTATTGCAGATAATAAGGCAAACATCATGCTTAGCATCAATGCAATTATTGTCTCTATTACGCTTTCAACGCTTGTCCCTAAGTTCGAAGATATTCCAAATCTAGTCATCCCAACAGTAGTCTTACTATTGGTTTGTTTAGTCGCTATTATTTTTGCCACCCTTTCTACTCGACCCAAAATTACGGAAGGTCGATTTACTCGAAAGAACATCGAAGAACGAAATGCTAACTTACTTTTCTTTGGTAATTTCTATAACATGAGTCTCGATGACTATCACTGGGGAATGTTGGAAATGATTAAGGATGAGGATTTTTTGTATAGTTCAATGACCCGCGATCTTTATTATTTAGGAATTGTATTGGCTAAAAAGTATCGTTACCTAAGTTACTGCTACGCTGTGTTTATGTATGGTTTAATTCTCGCGGTAATCACTTTCGCTATTGTTTTTATTACTTAGGCATTTATTATAACAATTAATAATACCTTAAAAAGGGAAATGTCCACATCGTAAGTAAACTTACGAGTGGACTTGCCCTATAGAAAATAACAACAAAACAGAAAGTTCTTTAAGTTTGTATATAAACTTTCATTAGATTAGAGTCAGATTGTTAGCACATAAACAAATGTTTAATGATACTATATCACATAGATAGGGGAAATCAAAGAGAATACAAACTTTTTTTTTCGAGTAAGTTAATGCAATAAAACACCTGTAGGCACACTTAATTTCACAGGATACTAATTATTCCCTTAAGGTTCAGGAAAAAATCTCTTTAGAAAGTAAAGTATCTAATCAGGATTCATTTGCTTCAATTCGATGTGCCATTCGCTGGATAGCTTCAATAATTGCTTCTAATGCTGGTGGATAATCTACGTACTGAACCTTATGCCGGTCTTTCCCCCAAATACTTAAAGTGATTACTTTTTTCTTTTTTCCATAAGCAATTGCCAAGCGGAGTGGAATTGGACGAGGCTTTTTTTGTTTTCTTTTTTGGCAAATACTATTGTCACAATCATAGATTCGCTCTAGTTCAAAGAATCCTTTTTTGTCTACAAACTCGGCAAAAGCTTCTAATTCTTCTCTCGGGATATCTTTGCGAGTAACATTCAGCCCTTTACTAACTGTTTTAAATTCTTTGATTAAGCGACCATCACTTTTGATGTGAATATAATCTCTTAACACAGGATCAATACCGCCATAATAACCGCCACCGATCAATTCAATGTTAATATAAACTCGGTCATCTTTATATTTTTTGCGTTTCTTTTTCTTCTTCTTTCGTTTTTTTGATTTACGTTTTACAAAACTAAAAAGTCCTCCACTCTTTTTCTTCTCCTCCATTTCCACAATAACATCAGGAAGTTCATTTGCAGGTTTGATAAAAGGTGCGTCTTTGCTTTCTACTTTTACAAAATGATATTGATAAGTTCCTTTACTATTGGGTTGCGTAAATTCTAAAATAAGTCGATTCCGACTCAATTCTGCTACCACAAATTTTTTAATGTGCTTAAAACTATAGATAAGTTCTCGATCTTCTAGGTTAAATCTACCTTTGGTCAAGCGACCATTCAGATATTGCTGATAGGTATAATTGTATCGAAAATAAAGATAATATTCGTAGAAATTTTCTGCTTTGTGAATGGTTGTATTAGATTCTAGATGAATCGCATAAGTATATTTCCACTTAGATTCTAAAAGCCGACGCTCCTCTACTTCTCCAAAACTTCCTCTAGCATTAGCCCTACTATTATCTTGCTGTGCACGTACATCCACAGCAAAGAATCCGATAAATATCAGTAGTAAAGCTAGAAGCTTTCTCATTGTTATCTCGTATTTACAAAAAATTTGAGATTCGTTTGGTCGAATCTCAAATTTAATATTAACAAAAATTATACCACTTACCTAGTTACCAATGAATAGATTAGTTAAGAGTTTGTCCAAATTTTCATGATTGTGCGAAATTGAGAAAATTTTGTTATGAATGAGGCAAAAAACCTGCCTGCCGGCAGGCAGGCGCAGGCGATGCCTTAGCATCGATGAGGCTTTTTAACGAAATACAGAACAGAATTTGCCAATTGCAGCCAATTAATGGAAGTTTAGACAAACTCTAAAATCGATAGCCAAAAGTAAATAGTATCCTATTACTTGCTAACTCGCGACTCACCAGTTGTTCTGCACTATTATCTCGTAAATTATAAGGAGAATATTCTGATTCTGTGATCCCTCTAACATACGCTAGATCTAGATAATAATTATCCCCTCGAAAACCTCCACCCAGACTAATTCGACTGCGGGCTGCATCACGAGCAGTGTAGGCGTTTCCTAACCAATTGTATCCTGCTCTCACCAAAAATCGTTCGATCATATATTCAGCACCCACTCTAATATTCAAAGCAGATTGTAACTCATTATTAATATCTCCATTAGCCACATCTCCTCGGTCTGTATCAAAAACACTATTTCCATCCTTATCTAAATTATAAGAA
>CALGJS010000074.1 GCA_937927835.1 uncultured Saprospiraceae bacterium
GGGCAAGAAGCCAGTAGCAAAAAGCAAAAAGCAAGAGAAGATCTCACTTTGGCTGATAAATTAACTATTAAACCTTGAATCACATTTTTAATTAAAATTAAATAAAATCCCGAAAATTTAAAAAAAATGACTTTCTTTGCCGAGTAAACTATTGTATGGATTTAGATACGTTCTTATCTGTACAAACTCCTAAACTGCTGTTTGAAACGTCACTAATGCTAAGCAGAAGAAATATCCGCATAAAAGTCATGCAGATGCTGTACTCGATGAGTCGAGATGAACAGCTAACATACCCTGAAGCCCTTCGCCGCTATCATGGCAACATCCAGTCGGCTTTCGACATGTATCTCTACAATCTATATCTCCTCATCGGAGTTACCAGTTATGCGGAAAAAGATCGCGAACGACGGAAAGTCAAACACCTGCCTACCGAGGAAGACAAAATTTTCACAGATCGAATTTATCGAAATCCACTAATCCGTGCCCTTGTAACCAATCAGGTATTGCAGCAGGAAACCATTCGACTAGCATTAGACAAACATACCGATCAGGATAATGTCCGAAAAATCTATCTTGACTTTGCGAAGACGGATGAATATAAAGCCTACTTAGTGGCCGAAGATATCGATGAAAGTCACCGTCAGATTTTATTAAAACTTTATAAGCATTGCACCAGCAGTGAAGTCTTTAATGAAATTATTGAAGACTATTCTGCCAATTGGCCGGATGATAAATCCTTAGTGATGGGGACGATCAAAAAGACCATCAAAACATTACCTAGCAAGGAAGATTTTTTGAATAAGTACCGACCCGGAGATGATACGGTGGTTGACTTTGGAGAAAAAATGTTCCAACTCGTTCATCATGATGATGCGAAGCTACTCGCCATTATTGAACCGATCCTCAAAAACTGGGACGCAGATCGAGTGGCTATTATGGATATGATTTTGATAAAAATGGCCTTGATAGAACTCATGACTTTCTCTTCCATTCCTACCAAAGTTACCTTGAATGAATTCGTAGAGATTGCCAAATCTTACAGCACGGATAAGAGTAAAGATTTTATCAATGGAATTTTAGATCGTCTAATGAAAAAATTAGATAAAGAAGGTAAGATTAAAAAAGAGGGTAGAGGATTGAGAGATTAAGATATTTTTGTAATTTGTTGTTCCAGAAAGTATTCTCTAAGCGAATCAGTAGTTAAAACTAGAAATGGCTTTTAAAAAAATGACTATAAGCATTTAGCTATTGGCCATTAGCTGCACTCAATCGCGCCTGCCTGCCGTAGGTAGGATTGAAGAAGATGAGCTAATGTTAATTAGCGAACCCGAAGGGACGGGTGAGCAAGCCAATGGCCAAAAGCCAATAGCAAAAAAACACCTAGGTCAATTAGAATGATACTGTTAATAATACTATTTAAATTCTTTTTTAATCCCTGATTCGCATTGTCTATTATTATTGAAGATATAATCACCTAAATCACTTGAAATGAAAAATAAGTCTCTTTTTTTTCTGATCATTAGTACTTTATTGATTGGAAACCTTAGTGCTCAAAATCGAAACAATCGTTATGCTTTTACCGCTAAGTATAATTTTATTGACAATCTTACTCCACTAGATGGGTTTAGCCTTTTTGATAAAGATAATTTTTCCGCTACAACGGAAGGTGGAGAAATAAGCCTAGTTAGAAATATTAATAAATTTGTGAACATTGGAATTCCATTAAGAATGGGAAAAGCGGAAGTCCGTAGAGAAGGGATCCCAGATGAGTTTAGCAGAAGATTAAATATCTCTCTTGATCTAGTAGCTCAGATTGGCTATTTCTATAAAGATTATATTGTCTCTCCTTATATTATGGGAGGAGTTGGATATCAGCTAGAGACCCCAAGCAGCAATAATGCTCACAGCATTGCTTTTCCGGTTGGAGCAGGACTCAATATTCGTCTTCACCCAAATGTCTACCTTCAAGCTCAAACGGAATATAGATTTGTCTCTTCTGAAAATCGAGATCAAATTGTTTATGGAGTCGGATTGATGTTTCCATTAAGTAGAAAGAAAGATGAAGGAAATAAGGACAATGATGGTGATGGAATAAAAAACAAAGATGATGAATGCCCAGAAGAACCTGGAAAAGCTAAACGTAACGGTTGTCCTGATTCGGATAGAGATAGAATAGCTGACAAAGACGATGACTGCCCCGACGTAAAAGGATTGGCGAAGTTCGGAGGATGCCCAGATACAGATAATGATGGTGTGATGGACAAAGAAGACGAATGTCCTGATGAAGTAGGAACCATTGAGTTAAAAGGTTGTCCTGTTCAAGATGCAGATGGTGACGGTGTACCCGATGGAGAAGATGAATGTCCAGCTGAAGCAGGGACGCTTGCGAATAATGGTTGTCCAGCAAAAGATGCGGATGGAGATGGAGTAGATGACAGAGATGATCGTTGTCCAAACGAAGCAGGACCTTTAAGTAATGATGGATGTCCTGAAGTAAAAGATACAGATAATGATGGTATCAATGATGAAGTTGATCGTTGTCCAAATAGTCCTGGACCCGCTGCCAATAATGGTTGCCCAGAAATAAAAGTAGAAGACAAAGAGATTTTAAATTTAGCAGTTTCTAATGTAGAATTTCAATCTTCTCGAGCGACACTAAAAACTTCCTCTTTTGTAAATTTAGATCAGATCGTAATGCTAATGAATAAATATCCTGATCATCATTTATCTATCAATGGACATACCGATAGTGTTGGTAATTCCACAACGAATCAATTACTTTCAGAACGACGAGCGAAATCTTGTTATGATTATTTGGTTAGAAAAGGAATCGATAGTAGCCGACTTGATTATGTTGGTTATGGCGAAAGTCAACCAATCGCTGACAACCGCTTCAAAGACGGACGAGAGAAAAACCGTCGAGTCGAGTTCAACTTGTATTTAAAGTAAGCTCTAAGCGCACGCAAATGAGGGTTTGAAGATGAAGTAATGTTTTCAAATCAAAAAAAACTTCGATCACCTAAATAATTGTATTATGAAAAACAACTTCATTTTTATTTTAATTATTTGCCTGTCCATGATTGGGACTTTAGATGCTCAAAACCAGAATAATGGTTTTGCATTAACGGGTAAATATAATCTTATTGATAACCTTACTCCGCTCGACAAGATTACGCTTTTTGATAAGGATAATTTTTCGGAAAGAACTGAAGGAGGAGAAATAAGTATTTTCAAAAACATTAACAAATTTATCAATGTAGGAATTCCTTTTAGAATGGGGAAGGCTAATGTACGTGAAAGCGGTATTGCTAATGATATCAGCGGAAGATTAAACGTTTCGGTTGATCTGGTTGGACAGATTGGTTATTTTGCAGCAGATTATTTTATTACCCCTTATTTGACCGCTGGATTAGGTTATCAGTTGGAAACTTTTTCTGGTGAAAATAACCACGGCGCCGCCTTTCCAGTTGGATTAGGTTTGAATATTCGGTTATTCCGAAATACTTATCTACAAGCTCAGTCCGAATATCGTTTTACCACCCTCGAAAATCGAGAACAGATTGTATATGGAGCAGGGTTAATGTTTGCCATCAATGGTACCTCTGCCGAACCAGAGCTAGTAGACGCAGACGGTGACGGAATTACTGATGCAATGGATGACTGTCCTTTATTGGCTGGAACAATGGCCCTAAAAGGTTGTCCTGATTCGGATGGTGATATGGTAGCAGACAAGGATGATGCCTGTCCCGCCGAAGTTGGATTGGCTAAATTTGGTGGTTGTCCCGATACGGATGATGATGGTGTAATGGATAAAGAAGATGAATGTCCTACGGAAGCAGGTACTATTGAATTAAAGGGTTGTCCTGAACCAGTTGTGTTAGACGGCGATAATGATGGCGTACCTGATGGAGATGATAATTGTCCCGCTGAGGCAGGTCCTGCTAGTAACGGTGGTTGTCCTGTACCAGTTGTGGTGGACAGCGATAATGATGGCATAGCCGATGGAGATGACCGATGTCCTAACGAAGTAGGTCCTGCTAGTAATGATGGTTGTCCGGTACCAGTTGTGGTGGACAGCGATAATGATGGCGTAGCCGATGGAGATGATAAATGTCCAAATAGTCCAGGAACCGTTGCCAATAATGGTTGTCCAGAGATTTCTGTTGAAGACAAGGAGATTTTAAATCTAGCAGTATCAAATATAGAATTTAACTCCGCTCGTGCGACCCTCAAAATTACTTCTAACGCGATCTTGGATCAGATCGTAGTATTGATGAATAAGTATCCTGACTACAACTTATCCATCAATGGACATACAGATAGTATTGGTTCTTCTGTCACCAATCAAAAACTTTCAGAAAATCGAGCAAAATCTTGCTATGATTACCTAGTTAGAAAAGGCATTAGTGGCACCCGCATGAACTACATTGGATATGGCGAGACCCAACCGATTGCTGACAATCGCTTCAAAGACGGACGAAAGAAAAACCGTCGAGTAGAATTTAATCTTTACGTGAAATAAATTTGCGAAGCGAAGCAGAGAATAGCATCTATGTTTTTGCTTCTTGCTACTCGCTTCTTGGTCTAAATATTGAGTCGTTGATGGTTTAAAAAACTTTCAACGACTCAACTATTTTTATATGAATTCAACGATTCAACAATTCAACAATTCAACCCCCCATGTTTTTCCACGATCCAACCCTTACCAAGTCCATCAATATATTTCAAATCTTAGACTATCTAGGAACTTTTGTGTTTGCCATTTCGGGAGCATTGGCGGCGATGAATAAACGATTTGATCCTTTTGGTGTCGTTATTCTAGCGCTGGTAACAGCCGTTGGTGGCGGTACTTTGCGTGATGTGATGATTGGTCGGACACCAGTAGGATGGATGCAGGATATCAACTATGTCTTGATCGTTTTTGCAGGAGCACTGGTGGCGATGACTTTTAGGAATTATCTCCGTTATTTTCGAAAAACGATGTTCCTCTTTGATGCAATGGGACTCGGATTGTTTACGATCATCGGGGTAGAGTTAGGATTATTAGGAGGATTACATCCAATTATCTGTATTTTGTTGGGAACGTTGAGTGCTGCTTTTGGAGGTGTGATTCGAGATGTTTTGTGTAACCAAGTTCCACTAATTTTTGAAAAAGAAATTTATGCTTCCCTTAGTATTTTAGGAGGAATTATTTTTCTCTTTTTAACTAAAACTCAGTTGACGCCGGATACGATGTATATCATTACGAGCCTATTGGTGATCGTACTAAGAGTTCTGGCAGTTCGCTACGAATGGGTATTACCGAAGTGGTATGTGGGGAAGTAAAATTTCAAAAGCAAATTCAAATTCAAAAGCAAAAGCAAGTGCAAGTGCAATTTTCTCTTTAACGAAAAAAGAAATCCATGCAAAAAAAAACACACGTAAGAAGGTTTTCCGACACAAGCTCGGAACGAGTTCTGCTCCTTCGCGCACTCTGCGAGAAAAAATAAAAAGAGAGAAATTTACCAAAGAACGCTTTATACGATTGCCGTGTTTCCACGCCTACCGCTAGGGCGAGACCGGTCCTGCGCGACAAAAAACACGTTAAAGATATACACGATCGCTCTGCGTTCTCTGCGCCTCTGCGCGACAAAAAAACACGCTAAAAGATATACACGCTAAACCGACATTATTAATTATTAATTATTAATTAAAAAGAAGCGCCCATTATTAATTACCCCTAACCATCTTCCCAATCATCCGATAATTTAACCCAATCACCAACAACGAAAACACCACCCCTGTCAAATACACCGACCAATGAAGTTGCATCCCCAACTGAAAACCATGCTGACTATACCAAAATTGAAAACCCCATCTAAATAAAAATAAAGCCACCAACGTTAATACCAAGACCAACGCAAAAATTTTCAATAAATATAAAAAAAGCACTCGGCTAATATCTCCTGGTCGATAACCCAATTCCAATAAAAGTTGAATCCGATCTTTCGCTCGACTCACCAATAATTGAAAATTAATTACAAAAACCAAAACCGATAAGATCACGATGATCAATCCGATCAAAGCAATAAGACTGATAGCGCCGCTCAGCAACGTACGAATTCTTTCTCCCACCAAGTGACCACTATTCACCTCAAACCCTTTTTGTTTTATCTGTTCTCTAAGCTGGGTTTCATGTCCACTTTCTACTGCTAACATCACGCGTAGCGCACCAGGCTGCGTTTGCTCACTAAAAATTTGATTCGCCCATTCCATAAAATTAACCGGAACGAGAATCGAGTGGATTCGATCGGTATAACCAACAATATGACCTTTGAATTTTCTCTTAAGTCCTTTTCCATTCAAAGTTAGGTCCAGCGTAAAGTTTTCTAAAAATTCAGGGTTTAACTGAGGAAGTCCCTGACTAGGTGCAAAACCAAAATTATAGAGCGCCAGATAATCACGAGAAACCACAATCGGTATCTCCAACGAGCCTTCCTTCCACTTGAATTTTTGATCCACATCTTCAAAATCAATAAAAGCAGTATCAATCGCTTCAAAGAATAAATCCGTAAAAAAGCCAAAAGTAGGACTGGAAGCATTAATTCGAAATTCACTAGACTTAAAGGTACCTAGCTGTTGGACATACTCCATTTGCTCAAGATCAGCCAACTCCGCTGCCGAAAAGTGAGACTGATAAGCAATGACGGGTTTGTTCAGGGTTACATACTCAGAAGTAACCTTCTTATTGCCAAGGAGGAGATATTGAAAGTCGAAGTAGAATTGTTGAGAAAGTAATAGTAGAAATAAACCAATAAATGCCCCTAGCGTAGCGCCAGCGATTTGCCAATTGTTCTTGTCTTTCCACAATAATTTTTTCAGCATTGGGTACAAAAATAGTATCTTTGCTCGTATGAGCGAGAAAATATTAATATTAGATTTTGGTTCGCAATATACTCAATTGATTGCCAGACGGGTACGTGAATTGAATATTTATAGCGAAATTGTTCCATATAACAAAATCCCCCCCATTACCGAAGGCATAAAAGCGATTATTCTATCAGGAAGCCCTTTCTCAGTCACAGACGAAAAGGCGCTAAAGGTAGATCTTGATTACCTTATTGATCAACGGCCAGTATTGGCTATTTGTTACGGAGCACAGATGATTGCTAATCATTTTGGCGGCCAAGTACAACGTTCTCAAAAAAGAGAATACGGAAAAGCAAGCTTAAGTGAGGTAGTTGCCTCAGATCCGCTATTTAACGATATACCAACGGATTCTCAAGTTTGGATGTCGCATGGAGATTCTATCATGGCCGTACCGGAGAAATTTGAGATCACGGCTGCCACAGAGAGTATTCCCGTAGCAGCTTTTAAATCTAAAGACAATCAGTTTAAGCATCCGATCCATTGCTTGCAATTTCATCCAGAAGTAACGCATAGTTTACACGGAAAAGAGCTTTTAAAGAACTTCCTGATTAATATCGCAGGTTGTGAAGGAACTTGGACACCAGCTTCTTTTGTAGAAGATACGGTTGAAAAATTACGCAATAAAATAGGAACTGATAAGGTTTTAATGGCATTATCAGGTGGCGTAGACTCTACGGTTGGAGCTGCTTTATTACATCGAGCCATCGGTGATAACCTTTACTGCTTTTTTGTTGACAATGGCTTGTTACGAAAAGATGAATTTGAAGAAGTACTTGCTTCTTACGAAGGAATGGGACTCAACATTACCGGCGTAGACGCCAAACATCGTTTTTGGGATGCCCTCGCCGGTGAAAGTGATCCTGAGAAAAAAAGAAAAATAATCGGTGGTATGTTTATCGAGGTTTTCGATGAATCTGCTGCTAAATTTGAAAATATAAAATGGCTCGGACAAGGAACCATCTATCCCGATGTGATTGAATCGGTATCGGTACATGGACCTTCCGTAACGATCAAGTCGCACCACAATGTAGGTGGACTACCAGATCATATGAAACTCAAAATCGTTGAGCCACTAAGAATGTTGTTTAAAGACGAGGTACGAAAGGTTGGATATCAAATGAACCTGCCTAAAAATATTATCGGACGACATCCTTTCCCAGGACCGGGATTGGCGATCAGGATTTTAGGAGATATTACGCCTGAAAAAGTTCAAATTCTACAGGAAGCTGACGATATTTTTATCAAAGGACTAAAAGAGTTTGGATTATATGATGAAGTTTGGCAGGCAGGTGTTATCTTACTTCCTGTTCAGTCCGTTGGAGTGATGGGAGATGAGCGTACTTACGAAAATGCAGTGGCTCTACGAGCCGTAACTTCCGTAGACGGGATGACCGCAGAATGGAGCAAGCTTCCTTATGATTTCATGGCTTTTGTTTCCAGCAAAATTATCAATAACGTAAAAGGAATAAATAGAGTAGTTTATGATATTAGTACAAAACCTCCTGCCACGATTGAGTGGGAATAAGATTTTGATGGTGAGCCTTTGTTGCTGTTTATTATTCTTGATGTCTTGTGATTCTTTGAAAAAAGTACCAACAGATAATCAACAAAAAACAGGCAATTCTGAAGACCTTGGAGAAATTCAAGGAGGTAAGGTTTATAATCCTGAAACAGGAAAATACGAAAAGCCTGGCGATCGAGGATCACAAGTGGATACCGTAAAATGGACAAATACCCCAATGGAAGAAAAACCGCCGATTACATCGGATGGGAAACTTCCCGATGGAACGACTACCAAGCCAGGAATGGATCCAGGACAAACACTAGACATGTATGACGTAGCGGTTTGTTTACCTTTTTTAGGGAATCGTTTTAAAGAATACGAAAATGAGATTAATAGTAAATCTATGTTGTCCATCAACTTCTACAGCGGAGTGAAAATGGCTTTTGACGATCTATCTTCTCAAGGGGTTCGTCTTAACGTAAACGTTTTAGATACCGAGGCTTCGGATGCTAAGATGAATTCGATATTGCAAAGTTCTGAACTTTTTGAAGCCGAAATAATTATCGGACCGGTTACCACCAGCAACTTGAAGAAGACCGCAGCCTTCGCTAAGAAAAATAAAAAGGTATTGATTTCTCCACTAAATCCTAACAATAAAATTACTAGCGGGAATCCTTATTTTGTGCAAACCAATCCTTCTCTAGTAAGTCACTGCGAAGCCATCACCAAGCATGCGTTGGATAATCACCCAGCTGCTGATATTGTTTTAGTGGTACGTGATAAAAGTGCGGAGAAAAATCGACTAAAATATTTTCAGGAAGCACAGAAAACTTACAAAGGATCGGATGCTGTAGATCGCCTCAAAGAGTTTGTGATCCGTGATAATTCTTCTGATTTGAGCGAGGTAGATTTAATGCCATTAATTAAACAAAACAAAACAACGGTTTTTGTCGTCCCTTCTTGGAGTAATGAAAACTTTATTTACGCATTGATGCGAAAAATTAGTTTGGTAAAAGGTCCGAATAAAGTAATCGTTTATGGAATGCCACAATGGCGAGAATATACCCGAATTGATTTTGATTATTTCGAAAGACTAAACTTACATATCAGTAGCAATACCGATTATGATATCTACGATGAACCAGTAAAGAATTTCCGTCAACGATATTTTGATCGTTTTGGAATGCCACCGGCAGAAGATGCTATTGTTGGATATGATCTAATGATGTATTTTGGTGAAATGGTTAGTAAGCACGGTACCAACTTTACACAAAAAATCGATGGTGAATCCGCAAACTTATTGCATTCAAGCCTAGACTTTCAACCTGTTCAAAATACCGTTAATATTGAAAATTTAGATGCTGTAGATTTCTATGAAAATAAAATGGTAAACATTCTGAAATTCGAAGATTATCATTTTCAATCGGCTAACTAAGATAGTCGGTAAATAAAACTGCAAAACAAATTTTTGCTATAAGTCTACTTGCTAATAAGCTTTTCTTCTATAATAATTTAACGATAGAAGAGCGCCAATAGCCAAAGGCCAATAGCTAATAGCCATAAAAAAATGAATCCAAAACGCGAAGCAAAGTTCCAGTCAGTTGCTCAGCGTCGGCAACATAATTTTACGGTCATCTTGGAAAATGTCCATGATACCCACAATGTAGGTGCGGTATTGCGTACCTGTGATTCTGTTGGAATTAACGAAATTTTTGTACTCCACTCTCGTCCACAAAATAATAAAGCAACCCTGACTTTGGGTAAGCGTACCTCTGGAGGTACCCGAAAGTGGGTGGATGTTCATTTTTATCATGACTTAGAGGCTTGCTTTGAGCACGTTCGATCTCGTTATGATAAAATATTTAGCACACACCTCTCTGATGATGCGGTCTCGCTTTATGACCTGGATCTTACTGAATCAGTAGCCCTTTTATTTGGAAACGAACACATCGGTGTCACACCCGAAGCATTGGCTAAAGTAGATGGAAATTTTTTAATTCCACAGGTTGGAATGGTGCAAAGCCTTAATATTTCTGTAGCTTGTGCCGTCTCACTTTATGAAGGTTTTCGACAACGAAATGAAAAAGGATTATATAATCCCGAAAATAGAGATACCAAAGTAGATCAAGCACTAATGGAAGAATATCGACGACGACACGAAGCCAGAGAACGAGTAAAAAAAGTGCCGCGTATTCAGTAAATATAGACTAAAACGCTATATTGTAATTTCGAAAAACCTTATGATTTCATAGAAAACACCCTAGTGGGTACAATTTCTGTTTCTATTAGATGAGGTTGTTCTAAACAACAGCTTCAAACACCAAACCTCAATACTATGGAAGAAATGAAAAAGAAGCGTAGCTTCTACAAAATCGGTTTTTATGGATGGTTTATTTTATCCATGTTGGTACTTATTTATGGTGGATTTAACTATTACAGCAATATTCCACTAGCAGATTTAAAAAAGAAATATACTTACGAAGATTCTAAAATGATGAATATCGTAGGAATGAATGTTCATTATCGAGTTACCGGATCTGGTGAGCCTTTAGTATTGCTTCATGGAACAGGGTCTTCCTTACACACCTGGGAGGAATGGACCAATCAACTTTCCAGTCAATATCAAGTAATAAGCCTAGATCTACCTGGATTCGGTTTAACTGGAAAACATTTTGCTAATGATTACTCCATCAAAGCTTACGCAGATTTTATAGATATATTTTTAGATAAACTAGGTGTTACACATATCAATTTAGCTGGAAATTCACTCGGTGGCCATATCGCTTGGCAGTATGCACTAGATCATTCTAATCGGGTAAAAAAATTAATTCTTCTCAATTCTAGTGGTTTCCAAAAAGAAGATGCCGATGTTTCCTTAGCATTTAGATTGGCCAATATGCCAGTAATCAATAAATTGATGTTGCGTGTTACTCCTAAATCCCTCGTAGAAAGTAGCCTTGAAGAAGTTTACCATAATGACAATAAAGTCACCGACGAACTGGTTAATAGAGTGCATTCACTACAACTTCGCCGCGGTAATCGCCAAGCTTTTATTGATAAAAGTAGTTTCGAATATGCCGATCGAAGTGCTGACCTAAAAAACATCCAATGTCCAACACTCATTCAATGGGGAAAACACGATGCTTGGTTTCCTCAAAGCTGGGCAAAAGCTTTTGAAGCAGCCATTCCAAATGCTCGCTTGATTATTTATGATAAAGCCGGCCATGTTCCAATGGAAGAACTGCCAATAGAAACCGCACAAGATGCGCAACAGTTTTTGGAAAGTGGAAGTGTGACACCGATTACAGAAGGTTAAGTTTTTAGGAGGATTCTGTTTACTAAATTTTCAAAGTTTAGTAAACAGAATCCTCCTAAAAAAATACCACCAAAACAGATCCAAATGAAAAAAGCATTCCTTTTTCCTTTCCTTTTTTTTACAAGTCTAGTTTTTTTAACGGCACAAGTTAAAACCGAATATTTTGATGGCCCTTATATCTTCCACCAAAGTGACAGTCTTCGCGTTCAGTGGATCGAAGGTGGAGTAGGGCATGATACCTTGATTGCTAAAAGCGAAGCAGGCAAATTCGATCGAGAAGGATTACCGAAAATAGATTTGAGTAATTTAGATTTTGATAAAAATAGACAAGCGACTTTTTCTAATGTTGAAAATATTGTTGCCATTAGTGATGCACATGGGCAGTATGATTTGATGATTAATTTATTAAAAGCAAATCAAGTAATTGATGAACAAAATCAATGGTCATTTGGAAAAGGACATTTGGTGATTACTGGAGATAATTTGGATCGTGGAGATAAAGTTTTAGAGATCCTTTGGTTTTTATTTTTTTTAGAAAAAGAAGCCGCCAAGGCTGGTGGAAAAGTACATGTGCTTTTAGGAAACCACGAAGTCATGGTCTTGCAAGGAGACGTCAGATATTTGAATCGAAAATACTTGTATACTTCGGGTGTGCTTAAAAATAGATATCATCTAATGTTTGGGGTTGGAAGTGTTTTAGGAGATTGGATTGCTAGTCATAAGGTGATGACTTCGATCAATCGATCTTTGTTTTTGCATGGTGGAATTTCAGAGGAGATTTTAAAATTAGATTATTCTATTGAAAAAATGAACGAAGCTTTTACCCAACATCTGATCAGGTATGAGGATAAAGCAATTTTGGATGATCCAGTATTGAAAGCATTGTATCGAAGTAATGGTCCACTTTGGTATCGTGGATATTTTAAAAAAGAAGGAATGGATAGTACTTCTGTTAATAAAATATTGGAAAAATTAAATCAAGATAGAATAATTGTAGGACACACCAGTTTTGATTCTATTCGATCCTTCTATGGTGGTAAAATACTAGGGATAGACTGTAGTATTAAAAGAGGAGAAACTGGACAAGTCTTGCTCTATCAAGATAAACGCTTTTTTGTTGGAGATTTAAAAGGAGCGAAACATCCAATTGCATTTAACACTTCCACGCGTCCACCAAAATCGAGTTTTTACGATTATCTTTTTAAGCTGAAAGGCATTCCTAAAATGGTAATCAATACCAATGTAAAACAATTAATCAGAAAAAGCCTAAAAGAAGAATATCAAGAAGCAACGCTGGAAATTCAAGAACCAGGCGACGAGAAGTTTAGTCTATTTAAAGGGCGATTAAGAGCCAGAGGAAATATGAGAAAAAAGGTTTGCAATATTCCACCTGTAAAATTTGATTTCTCAAAAAAGATGTTGGACTCTCTAGGATTACTAAAAAACGATAAATTAAAATTTGTTTTTCCTTGTCAAGATAATAGAAGCAGTCAAGAACTTTTATACAAAGAATTTTTCCTCTACGAACTTTACCAATTCATCGATTCTAATTCGATTAAAGTAAAATTAGTGGACATGACTTTCCTAGACGGCGAAGATCAAAAAATGAAATTTAACGGATTTTTAATCGAAGATGAAGAAGAATACGCAAGAAGAAAAAACGCCATCGTGATCGAAAAGGGAAGGATCAATCCCTCTCGATTACACCGAGTCTCTTTTCTAAAAATGCTATTTTTTCAATACATGATTGCCAACACCGATTGGACCGTAGCTAATCGACACAATCTCGAATTAGTAAAATTACCAGAAGTCAATAAAGTAATCGCCTTACCTTACGACTTTGACTACTCCGGATTTGTCGGGCAAAAATACGCCGTCCCACAAGAGTCTCTACCCATCACGGATGTCAACGAACGCTATTTTTTTAATTATAAAATGCGAGAACACGAATTCTACGAAATGGTCCGCTTCTACCAAGCTATCGAAAAAGACCTCTACCGAATCTGCGAAGAAGCCACCTATATGCAACCAAAAACCATCAAAGAAAATAAAGCTTACCTCCGCAATTTTTTCGAACTTCTAAAACGCCCAGAAAGCCTAAAACGAGATATTTTAAAACGTTGAATCGCTGAGCCCCTCCTCTCAGAGCAAGCCCAACAATTCAACAAGATTTCACGATAACAGATAATACACGTTCGAGTGCCTACCACTGCGCCTCCTGAAGCAAGTCTGGGACAGGTACGCGAAAAACAACGATAACAGGTATACACGTTACACGTCTCGCGTGTCTCTGCGCCTCTGCGAGAAAAAATACGATAATAGATATACACGTTCGAGTGTCTCTGCGTCTTTGCGTTCTCTCCCGAAACAAGTGCGGGACAGGTGCGAGAAAATCACTATAAAAGATATACACGTTACACGCATCTATACATCAAACAATCCACACATCCACCAATCAAAACCTTATACCCGCGTATTCTCATTCAGAAACTGCTCCGTCTTCGCATTCTCCACCTTCGCAATAAACCGCTCCGCCTCCGCTTTATCTCGGACCACCTTTGCCAAAGTAAAACAAGACACCACACTAAATAAATATGACATTCCTAAAAAACCTTTCATCGCCAAATCACCGGTAAATAAAAA
>CALGJS010000075.1 GCA_937927835.1 uncultured Saprospiraceae bacterium
ACCGTAAGCACATTTTTTGCACTTTGGTAATAACGTAATACGGTTCGATATCCTTGTGGATAAGGATCGCAGGTTTTAGTTCCGCTATTTCCAGCTGCAAATACATGAAGCATTTTAGGAAGATCCCGCAACTGTGCATCCAATGTCTGGCTAGTATAGTTATAGGCACCATTAGCAGAACATAAATAACTAGTTCCATAAGAATTATTAGTTAAGACCATTTGGTGATCATTCCAATAATCTTCAGCGTAGTAAGTTATTAAACTTGTTTTTTGTGTAATAATGTTACTTAGTGGTGCAATTCCACGGTGTCTTTCTTTGATATGTCCTGATCCACCGATGATTCCTGCTACGTGATCTCCATGATCTCCAAAAGAAGAATAACTACCATTGGCGTGATTGATTATACGCTCGTCAAAATCAATATGGTCTCCTAGTTCTCCACCATCACCAACTCCTACAGTAATGTCTGCTCCTTTTAATCCATATCCTCCAGGAAGTACGGAATTAAGGACGTTTACATTTTGTTGGGTTTTTATTTCGTGGTTAAGCATGGAAACTGGTTCCTGTAATAAATCCACAAAACTGATGGCTGGATGATCGGATAATTCAGGTACTTTATTCAATTCAACTTCCGCGATAATTGTTTTGCCATCTCGGTAAGTTTCTTCGATTTTTTCTAAATCAAAATCTCTTAATATTGCTTGGATATTTTTACTAGAAATATGCTCATTAAAGACAATTGCGAGTGCAACTTTCTCATTTGGACGCACAGCATGTACTGGAATTGTTTCTTCTAGTATTGCTGGATTATATTTATATGCGGTTGGTATGGTTGTAATATTATTAATTCCCAGGTTGCCTAGATCCGTATTCTTTTTGCTGATTGGAACTGCAGCACGATATGTCTTTCCAGATTGAAAAGAAAGTAACTGAATGCCCTGCTGATCTAAAACTGCTTGTTGATCTGCATTGGGAATCTGATCAAAACTTAAGTTTACAAAATAATACCCATCATACGCTGCCGCAGCAAAAGCTTGTGGATTGTTTTGAAAAAGTGCTACACCTGGTAGCTTGTTTTTCTCGTCGTTACTTTGTGCATATGTCGAAAAGGACATAGTCATCACTAGCATTATTACGCAATATGCGTAAAATGATCGTTTCATAATACTGAATTTTTAAAAGTAGGATAAAAGCCGGTGCTTCGGTAAGGATTACCTAACGGCACACCAAACAGGGGATATGGATAGCGAGGGAAAAAGTCATTCGATAATCAAAGGGGATCTGATTATTGTCTAGAAAGACTTTGCTTGATTGGTTATGTGTGTGATATGGTTGTACTATGGTTTAGGCAAACAGCGTACCAAAGCAGATTATTTTAAGCTTATTCGCTCAAAAAATCACACATATTTTTGATTGAAATGTGAAGGTTGTACGGTAGAGGGCTATCGTTGCAAACGACGCTTTGTTATTCTCTTTTATTTACCGATTATTATTTTGTGAATAATGCGAATCAGAGCTTGAAAATAAATTTATTAAAAAGCAAGAGAATTTCCGAATCAAGGATTATAGGCGTTTCTTGCTTCTTGCCCTCTTCAATTGCGATTGAGGGAAGCCAGTAGCTAGAAGCCAGAAGCATTTTTCTAGAATATCTTCTTCACCAATTTCTAGGATGCTAATTAAATTCCAATTCCTGATGAACATGAATAATAGAAAGAGTAGAATAGGAATATGTTTAAAACGGACTTTGAAAAGCTGGGTTATTTATAAAGCTAGTATCCGTCAATGTATTTAAAAAAGCAATTAGGTTATCACGATCTTCGTCTGTAAGGGTAAATGGTTGAATATTCGAACTGACGTTGGGTGAAGGATGCCCACCTGATTTGTAGTGATCAATTACTTCTTCCAAAGTTTCAAAACGTCCATCGTGCATGTATGGAGCCGTCAAAGCAATATTTCGTAAAGATGGTGGACGAAACAATCCATTATCACTGGCTATATTGGTTACTTCTCCTCGGCCTTTATCTGGAAAGTCGGCAAAAGTAGCCGCTTCTGTTAATCCATTATTGAAAAAATTAGGTTCCGCGAATTGTACACCGCCATGACAGTGGCTACAGCCAGGATGATCAAGACCCGTGGCTAGCTCAAAAAAGAATAGATCTCTTCCATTTATCTCGTCTTCTTCATAAAATACACCTGTACCAAATCGAATTTGATCATATCTAGAGTTATAGCTAATTAAGGTTCGTTCAAATTGAGCAATGGCCTTGGCAGCCAATTCTTTGGTCATCTCATCTCGATCTGAAATCCCAAAGGCTGCCCTAAAAAATTGAGGATAGGTTTCGTGCCGTTGGAGCTTACTGATTACGTTAGGCCAGGTTTCATGGAGTTCTACTTCATTGGTGACGGGTTCTAAGGCTTGTTCCTCTAAGGTCTGAGAACTTCCATTCCAGTTAAGTCCATTATTCACAAAAGCAATATTGACCAGACTCATCGCACTTCGTCTCCCAAGAATTCCATCAATGCCTGGACTGGTCGCCAATCCGTCGGCAAAAGACTGCGTAGGATTATGACAACTGCTACATGACATAGTACTATCTGCTGATAGAATCGGATCGAAAAATAGTCTACGGCCTAATTCAATTCCTTGTACCGTCATCGGATTGTCCGCTGGGATTTCTATTTGACCAAGCCAGTCAGGATAATCGACTGTATACTCTTCTGGTTCGTAAGGAAATTCTAATAAGTCGTTTGGCAAGTCAATCGGACCTGGATCGGTAGGTTCCTCATCTCCACAAGCGACTGCGGTGAGTAGTGACAAAAGTAAAAAACAGCCAGCAATTAATAACGAAGGAAATCTATTCATAAAGTCTTATCGTGAAGTTCGTTGAAGCGTTGAGATTTTTATTAAATGAATTATAAAATCTCTATTCAATAATACAACGAAATAATCGGAATGTTTGTGTTCTGAAGAGGGAATTTTGGTAAAAACCAGCCATTTCTTTATTCTATGAAGTTGGTTAATAATTCCAAAAGCAGCCGAGAATTAGAGAAAATTCTTCAAATCGAGCCTCTTTTTTGAGGAAATAGCCGCGCTATTGACGATAAAAAAGGCGAAGAGTTGGAGGATTTTATCAGTTCGTAGGCAATTTAGGAGTTTTTAAACAACTTCTATGCTTACGATTACTTGTCAGTTAAGGTATGAAGAAAAGCTAAGAGTTGTCCTTTTTCTTTTTTAGTTAATCCTAAAGGTCTGACCAGGGAATGAATATTGGGCGAAATTTGTCCACCTTCATTATAATGATTGATGACTTCTTCTAGCGTTGCGAAGCGTCCATCATGCATATAGGGTGCGGTGAGGGTAATATTACGTAGCGTAGGAATTCTAAACTTACCATTGTCGTATCGATTACCGGTTACTGCTCCTCGCCCCAGGTCTTTAAAATCAGCCAGGGTTTTAGCAGGTTGTACGCCATTATTGACAAATTCATTGGTGGTGAATAGCGGTGCATTATGACAATTACCACATTCTGCATCTTTAACTTCAGGAGAAATATCAAAAAACAAATCATATCCTATCTCTTCGTCTGGCGTTAGTTCTAACGTTCCAGCACGGAAGCGATCGTAACGGGAATTACCGCTGCTCACTAAGCTGCGTTCGTATTGAGCAATCGCTTTGACGACTAAGTCTCGCGTTAAAGCAGCCGTATCTTTAATCCCAAAGGCATCACTAAAAGCCTGACGATATTTTGAATTTTTTCGAAGATTCCATTCTACCCGAGACCATTGATGTGCTAATTCAGAAGAATCTGCTACAGGCAATAAAGCTTGGGCTTCTAGATCCATTACTCGTCCATCCCAAAATAAACCGGTATCCATATAACCGACATTCACCAGACTCATAGAACTACGCAGGCCTGATGTTCCGTGAATACCTCGACTGACGGGTAAATTATCGGTAAATCCTCGATCGGGAAAATGACAACTTCTACAAGACATACTGCTATCCGCCGAAAGGATAGAATCAAAAAATAATTGCTGTCCCAATTCTACACCTTGCATGGTCATAGGATTATCTTCAGGAATTTCCATTTTTCCAAAGCCCCAGGGTTGTGGCAACTTGTAAGGTGTTGGTGTAGTAGTAGGTGATAAAACGAGAGATGGTGTATCTCCTGAGCAGGAAATACACCATATCCATCCTGTTGCCAGGATTAAAAAACCTATAAAGAGATTATTCTTTTTTTTGCGCTTAGAGTTTGTCCAAATTTTCATGATTGTGCAGAATTAAATTTGCCAATTGCAGCCAATTAATGGAAGTTTAGACAAGCTCTTATTCAATCGTTACTGCCGAGCTGAAGTTATTCATAATAGTGGTTGGAATGGTAAAGTCTCCATTAGGACCAGAATGCGTTCCACGAAAAGTTTCGATATCTAAATAACCGTCACCATTCTCATCAAAATTAGCATTAGCATTAATGAATAATTTTGCAACGTTGATATTAAGGGTAATTGGGGTGTTAGTATCCGTTAAGATAATTTCTTTGTCAATGGTTACTTCATTGTAGACCTCATCAGTTCCTGAATGGTAAGTAAAGCTTTCGGTATCTGCTCCTCCGGTAACAATGTTTCCATCGTTGTCCATATCTGCAGCTCCTTCCACCATTGAGAATATATAAGAAGACCAACCATCCCAGAAATTACGCGTCAATGGGTGTCCACTTCCGTAGTCTGTTGGCTTAGATCTATTTAAATCTGCCTGTACACCGAAACCTATTTTTATTCCAGAATATTCGCCGAGCGGTAGATCTTTAATACTAACCTTTTTTCCTTGTTCCGCAGCGGCAAGCTGTGTTTCATCGAAAGACAAATCTACATAGTCAACTTCTACTAGTTCTGTACGAGCACCATTAGCGTCCGAAGAGATCAATGCAATATCTGAAACGAAAAAGTTAAAATTATTAAATTGAATTTTACGCCCATCTGGATAAGTGTAATCCTTAAAAGTTAAGAATGTTTCTCCATCGTAATTAGCTTTCCAGATAAGATCCAGACTGGTAACAGGCTGTTCTTCTGGTTTATCTTCACAACCAAGAATAAATAGGCAAGATGCGAATAAAAGAAGTGTGAAATATTTCATTTGTATAGATTTTTAGTCTTTCAGGTTTATTAAGGTACCTTGTAAAATATAAGTTTTTTTATAAATCGGGTTTATTACTCCCGAATAGAAAAAGCATTTGACAAGTTATTGACGATAATTTGGGTAGTTACCATTGGATCATCCGCAAAATTTATGCCTTCAATCCACTTTAGATAGTCTACTTTTATAGGAATTGTCAAATCAAAGCCTCTATTTATGGTAACTTCATAAGGAAGGTTAATGTTTATAGCAGTAGTGGTTAAATATTCCAAAGTGTCGCCAGCAGTGACATTTTCTAGTCGTAGACGTGTAAAAACATAGGTAGAGTCAGGCAAATCAAAGAGCGCATTGGCTGGAGCAAGTGGATGCGCACTTGGGACAGAGGAGGGACTGGTAACAGATTGAATAGGCTTTAAACCTACCTGAAAGCTTAGTTCTGAATAGGAGCCTTGTCCTCGAAAAGAGCCAATCTCGTAAGAAAAACTATTGATATCTCGAGAGATCACTTCAACGTCATCAGTGGTGAGTGTTGTATTCCCCGAACGATCTGTTAGCGTAATCTGGTCTGTAATAGTAATTTCTTGATCCGAAGAGGTCAGTGATATTCCATTAATATAAAAGCTGGTTTCTAAAATGTTTATTACCTTATTATCGAATAGAATCGTATCACCGTACTTTAGAGATGTATCTCCAGCCGCATGGTCAATTTGAAAGGTAATACTGGGATAATTACAACAATCGTCTTCACAATCTATTTCTGCATCGGCTGCAAAATTAGTTGCTGCTACATCTCGACAACCATCTTCTTTTTCTAGACAGGCTGATGGAAGGACCAAAAGGAAAAAAGCTAATAGGAACCAGTAAAAATTATTGTTTTTGATTTTTTTCATATTCCTTAACCTCGTGTTTTACAATTTGCTTTACCTGTGAAGTAAATTCTTTATTTAAAATCCAGTTATAAAAATTCCGATCTTTCGAAAGTGTTTCACCGACAGGTAGACCAGACTGTTTACCAAAGTTAAACACGATTACGCCTTCTTTATTGTATTTAAATTTTTGGGTCGCATCCGCATAATTGAGATCATTGGTAAAATCATGAATCGCTTGAATATCATTTCGGATAGGCGTAGGAATAACGGTTTCATCATCCAATTGAAAATCTTCGTTTTCATATTTTTTTAATTGACCCATAAAAACATCAATAGTCGCTTGTACATCCGCTAGTGCATCGTGTGCGTTTTCGAAATCTTTTTGGCAATAAAATTTAAGTGCTGCTTTAAGTGTTCGAGGTTCCATCTTGTAAAAAATCCGCTGCACATCAATCAATCTTCGTTTTTGAATTGAAAACTCCATTCCTACTCGTGAAAATTCTTCCATCAACATCGGTACATCAAATCGATTAGAATTATAACCCGCTAGATCTGCTTCACCAATAAAATCATAAACCTTTTTAGCAACTTGTTGGAAGGTTGGTTTATTAGATAACATCTTTGGGGTAATACCATGGACCTCCATTGCTTCTTGAGAGATTGGAATACCTGGATTAATTAACTGATTGAGTTCTTCTGGTGCTCGGTTATCGGGGAAATGTTTGATG
>CALGJS010000076.1 GCA_937927835.1 uncultured Saprospiraceae bacterium
TCAAAATCGAAATTTTCTTTAAAATCTGCTATCCGGTTATAACCAATCGCAAAATTTGAAGTTCTCCATTTCCCTCTAGGTTTTGAATTTAAGACGACACCTACATTACTAAAATTAACAATGGACGCATTCTCACTCTGTGAATCGTTTCTTCCACTCAAAGTTCCAGTAGATCTTCGTAAATCAAAAGAAGGGGTAATACTAAATTCAGAACTTCGGTAAATAGCCAGTCCAGCAGGATTTACATTCACTACCGAAAATTCACCTCCTAAAGCACTCATTCCACCACCGATACCCGCCATACGGGCAGTACTGGCAGATTCAGTTTGGCTAAAACGTAAAGCATCACTAATTGATTGAGCAGAAAGAAAAGAGGGGATGCTAATGGTCAATAAAATTAAAATGATATTTTTCATAAAAGGGGTTGTTTTATAGCTTCATTAATAAATGTTCAAAGACTCCTCGCAGTACATAAAAAAAGTGGGTGAAAATAAATTCACCCACTCTTTTCGCTTATGCGAATTTAGCAAAGATTAATTACCTCTGCGGCTTGAACTCTTTCGGCTACTGCCAGAAGAAGACCTACTGCTGCTTCGAGAAGGAGAAGCACTGCTTCGAGAGCTACTTCGAGAAGAACTAGATCTTGTGCTGCTACTTCGTCGCTGTGTGCGTGGTGCAGTTCTAGTACTACTTCGACTTGTATTGCTACGGCTCTTAAAGATGCTAGAACGCTTCTTTGTGGCACGAGTGTTAGAACGAGTAGCAGAAGAACTTCTTCTTGTAGTGCTACGTGTAGCTCGGCTACTTCCTCTAGAAGTATTACCTCGGTTATTTCCAACGCTATTTCTACTTGACTTTCCTGTCTGAGTTCGAGTACGACCGCTTCCGCTGGTACGACCTACATTACTGTTATTACCAGCTCCGTAGTTTCCTCGTGCATTGCTATTATTGTTTGTTCCTCGGTTAGTGAAAGTATTACCGCTTCCGCTCCAAGAAGGAGGACAGTAAGCATTTCCACCACCATAGCTGTTTCCAAATCCACCACCGTAGCTGTTTCCAAATCCATTCCCATAAGAGTTATATGGATTGTTGAATCCATTATTACGATATGGGTTATAAGAATTGAAGGTGTTACGATATGGATTAAAAGCTCGGTATCGGTTTCCAACGATAATCGTTACACCATTACGACTTCTAAAGCTATTGTAAGGATTATAAAATCCATTATTATAGTTAGAAGCATAGATTGCACGACCAGGTACCGCATAAGGATTATAATAGTAGCTATCTACGTAAGCTGGCGAATAAAAACCAAATCCTGAGTAAGGACGTTGGAATCGACGAATTCGCGAGGTATAATAATAATCGTAATCATCATCATCGTAGCTTGCTGAATCAAAGTCATCGTCTTGTGAATCCTCTTCATCGTAATCATCGTAAGAAGTTTCGTAGATATCCTCCGTATCAGTTGAAGGATCGAAATAAACGTCGTCGTACTGCGCAATTGCAGTAGCTCCGAATCCAAAAAGGAAAAGGGCGACTAAGAAGGTTGATAATTTATACATTTTCATAAAAAATAAGTTTTAATGTAATTATGTGACTCTCTTACAAGTTACAGGTACAATTTATTACTTTTGTGGCTATTTTTTAGTTAAAAAACCATTAAAGTTGAATTTTTATTTTTAAAAGTCGGTTAATAACAAATAAACAACCTTAAAAACACTATTAAGACGCCAGAAGTTTAATTTGCGTCACAAATATAAAATTTAATAATTAGTTAAAATTGTAAAAACATAAATTTATGTCTAAAGTAATTACCAGTCGGGCAGAAGATTATTCTGCCTGGTATAATGATATCGTTAGAAAAGCTGGTTTGGCTGATCACTCTGCCGTAAGAGGCTGTATGGTTATTAAACCTGACGGCTTCGGTATCTGGGAGAATATAAAAGCCCAATTGGACAAGATGTTCAAAGAAACGGGCCATGTCAATGCCTATTTCCCATTATTTATTCCAAAAAGCTTTTTAAGTAAAGAAGCAGAGCACGTTGAAGGTTTCGCCAAAGAGTGTGCCGTAGTTACTCATCACCGTTTGATGAACGATCCGAATGGCAACGGTGTCATAGTGGATCCTTCTGCTAAATTAGAAGAAGAATTGATTGTTCGACCTACTTCTGAGACCATCATTTGGAATACATATAAAGACTGGATCAAATCTTACCGTGATCTACCCTTACTGATTAATCAGTGGGCCAATGTAGTACGTTGGGAGATGAGAACTCGTTTGTTTTTGCGAACTACAGAATTTTTGTGGCAAGAAGGACATACGGCACATACCACCTCTGAAGAAGCAGTAACAGAAACATTAACCATGTTAGATGTATACGCCAAGTTTGCGGAAGAATATATGGCGATGCCTGTTATCAAAGGAGTAAAATCTGCCAACGAAAGATTCGCGGGAGCCTTGGATACTTATACCATCGAAGCCTTAATGCAAGATGGCAAAGCACTACAAGCTGGAACTTCTCATTATTTAGGGCAAAATTTTGCGAAAGCTTTTGATGTAAAGTTTCTCAATCAAAATCAGAAAGAAGAATATGTATGGGCTACCTCTTGGGGGGTTTCTACTCGCTTAATGGGCGGATTGATCATGACACACTCTGACGATCAAGGCTTAGTAGTTCCTCCAAAATTGGCCATGACACAAGTTATTATTATTCCAATTCCAAAACCTGCAGCGGCAATTGATGAAGCAGCAGCAAAAATAATGAAAGAATTGAAAGCGCTTGGCATTTCGGTCAAGTATGATACAGACGCTAAAAAGCGACCTGGATTTAAGTTTGCTGAACATGAACTTAAAGGTGTTCCAGTACGACTTGGTATTGGTAATCGTGATCTTGAAAAAGGTCAAGTTGAAGTTGCCCGCCGAGATACACAGGAAAAATCTAGTCAACCTTTAGAAGGAATCGCTGAATATGTTCGTCAATTATTAGATGATATTCAGGATAATCTTTTTAATCGAGCAAAAGCTTATCGAGATTCCCATATCACTTCTGTAGATAACATGGAAGACTTTAAAGCAACGCTAGACGAAAAAGGTGGTTTTGTCCTTGCCCATTGGGACGGCACTACAGAGACAGAAAAGAAGATCAAAGATCTCACAAAAGCTACACTCCGCTGTATTCCCCTCGATGCAAAAGAAGAAGACGGTCAATGTGTTCTAACTGGAAAGCCTTCTAATAAACGAGTACTATTTGCAAGAGCTTACTAGAAAAGTACAATTAGTATAATAATCATAGCCGTGAATGACCTAATGTTATTCACGGCTTTTTTTATTCTAAATAAATCACATTAATCAAACTAAAACAACAGCAATATACTTTATTTAAAAAATATTATTTGGATATAACTAAATAAATCCTTATATTGTTTGAACAGACTTGTTTCCGTACCTTATTTTAAGATCCGTTTTATTTACAAATCACTTTAAATGCTCTGCCATGAAGACACATCAACGAGAAATTTTGATCTATTACAATCCAGAGTCCAGCGCTGATCGTAGGACGATAGCTCATGCTCATGGTCTCACACGCCATATTAAGACCTATAAATTTGGTCAAACACCTTCTACCAATACAAGTTGGTCGCAGATCATTGGAAAGTTAGATCTACATCCTAAAGATTTAATGAACAAGGCACATCCCTATTATCAAGAGCATATTCGTGGCCGTGAATTTAACCGCCAAGGTTATCTAAAGATTCTAAGTCATAATCCTGATCTACTAAAAGCACCAATTGCTATCAGGGGAGATCGTGCAGTACTCTGCACCAGTCCAACAGACATTTACAGACTTATACATGGGAAAACTCCAACAGAGGTGTCGTAGTGCTTTTATACTATTACATAGGTGACTTTATCACCATCCCTATTCTGGTCGCCCTCCTATTCGCCAGATGACTTATTTCCAACCTAGGGAATAATAATTGAAGGTCTGTCGGCCCCTTAAACGGTTTCCGTTTAGGGGGTTTTTATTCTTTTTATAAAACCTCTTTCTAGAATTTGTGTAAATAAAAAATAAACACAAAATGTTTTATTTTCTTAGGAAAAATCAAGCCTTTTTATTACCTTTGTAGTGGATATACTGTACACACTTTTTATTAAAAACTTAGTGTCAGGAAAACCACTTTTTATCAATTCAAAAAACAACTATTATGGCATTTGACGTTGAAGGTCGTCTGTACAAAAAATTTGAAACTACTCAGGTTACCGAAAAATTTAAGAAAAGAGAATTTGTGCTAGAAATTGAAGATGGCGCTT
>CALGJS010000077.1 GCA_937927835.1 uncultured Saprospiraceae bacterium
CATTAACGCTTTAACTTTTAAAATAGATATTGTCACAGATGCGGGCGCATAAACTGCCGCAATGTTCAAAGAAATCAAGGCTTCTTCAAATAATTCACTATAAACTAGAATTTCTCCTTTTCGGCTATAAAAGCTCGCAGAGTAAGGATATTGTTCAATCGCATACTCAAGTACTTCCAATGCCTCTTCAATTTTTGTCTCAGCACAGTAATAATCAATCAAACTATGAAATACCGTTTCCTCAATAAAACCTACCGTTCCTTTTTGTGACATAGCCTCATACTCACTAATTTGCATTTTTATTAAATTTTCAGGTCTGTAGTTTTGCATATTTCTTCGTGTTTTTATAGTGTTTGAGGTAAATATAGATAAAAAACTATGACTTCTTGGTAATTAAATTCCATCTTTTTTCCACAAAATTGAAAAAAAATATCATATTAAATTAATTAAAAATTTATTGTAAATACTTATTTATCAATTAATTATAAAAACTATTTATTTAAATTTTTTATAATTAATTACGTTACTCCTTATGTTTCTTTAGCGAAACATATCCATAAAATAAGAATAGGGGAAAAAAGAAGGGGAAAAAGAGAGAATTCACATTTTTTAAACAAAAACATTAAATATGTGACATATAATATAGGAAAATAAGCGTTTTAGATTACTCTTTTGGCATTTTACTCACCAAATAAACACCACAAAAGATCAATACTGCCGCAAATACTTTCGTCATACTCAAGCTATCGCGACCAGCAAGCAAGGCTACCATCGTAGCCATAATAGGTTGGAGGAAGATATAAATGCCAACCACAGAAGCTCGAAGTGTTTTCAAGGCGAAGGCATTTAGCAAATAACAAACGCAGGAAACCATCACTAAAACATAAACAATAGCTCCCCAAATTTGGAGAGGAAAGGTTTCCCAGGGCACCTCTTGTAGTTGTCCTATTCCAAAGGGAAAAATCATAAAAAGGCCAACTGTAAAGATCCATTTCAATACCGTAATCGGCTGATAGCGGCTCATCAGTGATTTCACCAAAACCAAATAAATACCATAGCTAGTGGCATTCCCAAGAATGAGTAAATCGCCTTTTAAATGGCTTACCTGAAAATCAAGAGACTGACCATAACTAATGACAAATACTGCACCCGACAGTCCCAGCAGAATACCCAGTAGTTTTTGTGTAGTAATTTTTTCTTTTAATATAACCGCCGCGGAGAGTAAAACCATCAATGGTGTAATGGTCATAATAAGCGATGCATTAATAGGTTTGGTAAGCTGTAAACCGCTAAAAAAAAGCATTTGATTCGCTGCGATACCGAAGAAACCACAAAGAATGATTCTTCCTATATCTGATCGATCAATCTGTTCCTTCTTAGCTTGTAGAAAAGAGATTCCCCAAAACATCATAGTCGCGCTAATCGCTCGTAATAAAATAAATCCAAGCGGTTCCAGATATCCATTCATCACCTCACGTGCAATCGTGTAGTTGGCGCCGTAGATAAGTGCTACGGCCAATAAGGCCAGGTGTGCACTGGTATTCTTGGTCATTTTTTTTCTGCAAAGATATAAGGAATGTTGGGATAAGGGTTGAATGAAAGTTTCTAAAATAAAAACGGTACCCTAAAAAAAGGATACCGTTTTCGACTAAATATTCAGTAAGTAGTAAAACTTACTTATTATAAGAATGTATAGTTGTGTGAGCTGCGTAATCGTCCCTTAATGGTCGATTACTTCTTCTTTCTTGGGCTATGTCGCGGGCTATTTTTACGTCGCTCTTTGGCTGCCTTCAAAATCTTATTTCTAAATGCTCTTTCCGTTTGTGCTAACTTGGCTACTTTTTCTACTGGAATAACCGATTTTAGCTGACCGTAATATTTCTTTCTTAATTCGATCTCTTTTGCATCGTTTTTAAAAGAACCTTCGATCATTTCTTCTGCTTCATCCGCAGTTATGGATCTTGGAGTTTGACTCTGTGTCGAACGTTTTTCTTTCCGCAGCGTTTTACGCTCTGCAGTATAAGCATCGTAGATCGGCCAGAAAACTTTGGCTTCATCAGAAGATAAATCTAACTCCTGCGTGATAAAAGCTACCCGCATGGCGTTTAATCTCTTTTCAAATGCTTTTTTATCTTGTTGTGCGTGGGACCAACTCGCAAAAAATATCATTGTTAAGGTCACCAATATTAACTTTTTCATGTGTTAGTAGGTTTTTTAAGAACAGTTTAAAATAATGTTAGAATTTATTTTTGTACCGTTCTTTATAAATAAACTTCTAAGGTTTGTAAATCTATATTTTCTCGTTGTAATTCATCTAGTAGATCGTCTACATCTGTATCTTCAAAAAGGGTCGCATCAGCTGCGGAGAAATCTTCTTCTCCAAATCCCAGCTCTATTAAGCTTTCTGTATCGAATTCATCCAGATTGGCCAAAATATATTCAGATGCATCGTCAGCAGTTAAATTTGCCAGTGCATCCGTTTGCGTGGTAGCGTTACGATTCATTATAAAGAATCCAGCTAGAATCAATAAAGCTACGCTTGCTAATTGCAGTGCCATTCGAGGTTGTAATAACCAGTTGATTTGTTGAATCAAACCATCCCACCACGAGGTGCGTGGAGCGGCCTCGGTCACCGTTTTAGTCGCAGGTTTTATCTGCTCCCAAAGATCGGCTTCCATCCGCGCGAAATAGTCGTCGGGGACTTTGTACCCTTCCTGCTTCTTCGACAATCCGGAGAGCAGTGGTGCGTGGTTATTTAATTCTTCTTTAATTTCCTTTTTCATTATTACAATGAGTTATGTTCAATATTCTTTAAATAGGTTTCTACTTTTTTCAGCCCATGGTGGTAAGATGCTTTTAGCGCACCTACCGTGGTATCCAATACCTTGGCCATTTCGAGGTAAGGCATTTCTTCGTAGTACCGCAGATTAAAAACCGCTTTTTGTTTTTCTGGGAGTGTAGCGATAGCTGCTTTTAGCTGTAGCTGCGCCTCGTCGGGATCAAAGTAAGTGTCAGCGGTCAATTGATGCGCTACGGTAGATAGTTCGTCGTCCAGTGAATTGGTTGCCTTTTTATTTCTCTTATTTAAAAAGGTAATAGATTCGTTGGTCGCAATTCGGTAGAGCCAGGTATATAATTTAGAATCTCCTTTGAATTTCTTAATATTCCTGAACACTTTAATGAATACATTTTGGATCACATCGTTTGCGTCCTCATGATTATCTACCATCCGGCGTACATGCCAGTACAAGCGTTCTTGATAAGCACTCATTAGTGCCTTGAATCCCTGCTCGTAAGAAGTTTCCTTCTCCAAAAGGGATAATATCTGTTCATCCGTAATCGAAGGTTTTTCTGCCAAATCAGCTGATTTATTAGTATGACTATGAAATAAAAGAAAGGTTTAAAAATAAAAATTATAGAAATGTTAAGAAGTGATAATTATTATAATTTATCAACATTTCTAATAACATCACTAAGAGATTCCAGAGAGGCGTTTTCTTTTTTGCCGCATCATTAATAGGAGTACTCC
>CALGJS010000078.1 GCA_937927835.1 uncultured Saprospiraceae bacterium
TCCTTCAAAAAAAAGCGTAAGGAAAAATTTCCTTACGCCTTTTTCTAATAGAAGTTGTTTAAAAGTTTACAAGCCTTGTTTGACAAAGCGAATCGGGGCATGTCGGGAACCTGATTGAAAGAGGACCTGATAAAAACCGGAAGGAAAATCTGCTATGTTCCAACCAATTCGATTATCACCACTGTTGAGGGATAGTGATTTAGTCTCCACCAATACTCCTCTTGCGTCATAAATTTGTGCATTAATTTCAGTGGCTTCTAAAGAAGAGATTTCTATCGTCAATTGGTCACTAGCGGGAATAGGATATACTTTTTTCAAGAGAATCTTTTTCCCCTGATCTAGCGCTTGATAATTCGACAAGTCGCTTTCAAAGGTGCTGGCGGAGCCACCAATTTCGATGTCCTCTTGCGTTCTACAGGTTCGTCTCCAATTGTTATCAAATAAATCTACCGACAACCGATAAGTACCGCTTGATAGATTGTCGATTACGATTGGATTGCCACAATTATTATTACAAAAATAAGCGAGGTTCCAAGTTGGGGTAAATAATTTGATGTTCATATTGGGCGAATTCAAACCATTGCCAGAAAGCGTAAAGGTTCCGTTATCTACGGTATAACTCAAATCACAATCTATTGGAGTACCCACTATTTCATCTCCACAAGTAGGCGTCAATTCTCCATCCTCTGTCAGTTTTATCACTCTAAAAGTATTGCCACTATCTCCACCAGTAGCGTCGGAAAATAATAAGGTTCCATCGTTTGTTTCTGTTCGAGCAATCATATCCCTAAACTGAGAATCTCCAGGAATCGTTTTCACCCAAACAGGCTCGCCATCCGCATCGACTTTTCCATATTGATATCCAGTTTCGTTGCCTCCTGCTTGATTATAATTATATCCTGCTACTACTCCCCCATCGTCCGTCAATAAAAATCCTTGGATAAAATCAAAAGTATAATCTCCCCCAGGAATAAAAATTCTACCGAGTGATATTTTATAAATTTTTTCTCCAGTCGCAACATCTACCTTATCTAAGATAGCTTGTAGATTATTTCGATTGGCAGCATAAATAAAATCTTCGTCTTCACTAACTCTAATCCCAGCAAATGTGTTGGAAGGAAAATCACTGGTATACGGAGTTTTCCAAAGGAAGTCTCCGTTTGTAGCAAATTTGATAAAAGACAATCTAGTGGATTCAAACATGGAAAAAACATATCCATCACTATTAGAAATATACGGACTTCCCAACCTAAAAAATCCTTCCTGGGTTTGGCCAGTATAAAAATCTCGACCTCGTAAAGTACCATTGAAAGAAACTCTTGCGGAGAACTGGTAAGTGTTCAATTGGTTATTTTGATCCCGAACTTGAACATGGCTTACAACTAAATATCCATTATGAACTTTAATAAGTTCTCTCTGAAAAATCTGGTTGATACTGAATCCTGCTGGCAAATTAATAGAGATGGTTGTTTGCCATTCTACATTATTGTCTTCATCTCTTTGGGTCACCACAAATTCTTGATCAATTACCTCCAGTTCATAATCTATGGGTGTTGGTACAAATGGAATTTCTTCATCGATCAAGTCCGTTTGGTTACCATTTTTATCCATTTCTAAAATCACATCTCTCCACCGATCGGGGTTGTCTTGCAAACGCGTTCTACTAGAGAAGATATATTTAGAAGCGGTCTCCTCATTAGAAAATATATTGATAGATTGAATATCAGGAATCGTATAGCTTTTAGAAAATCCGCATTGATCTCCCGGAGTGATGATGTTTTCTTCCACCGTAAACCGAGTTCTAATGGTATTATTCCCTTCATTACTTTCGTCAATATCATTATTAATATCTGCCTTGCCAATCAGATAATATTCTCCGGCGGGAAATGAACTAGGAATCGTAATCGCACTCGGTACATTGTTGATCGTCCCAACGGGCGTGTTGCCTGTATTGATCAGGCCAACTTGTGTATCATCACTACTTAGGCTGGAATTATCTGATAAATAAAATCCAATTACATAATCACCACTAGCCGTCGTTGTACCGATATTTTTTAGGTCCACTGTAAAATTCACCACACTTCCAGCATCCCCTTCATCTGGTGCCTGTAGGTCGGCTAGATCAAGATCAGGCTGATCGCCTCCGGAGGGAAGAATCACAACATCAATTAATTCTTCACAGAGTTCTTGCCAATTGGCATCGTATTGATTGTAAGAAAGATGATAAGTCGCACCAGTTGTCAGCCCTGTCAAGGTGAGTGGATTATCACAATTATCAAAACAAGAATGAAAGGTCGACCAATTCGGTGTAAACAATTTAAGGATTACATGTGGTGCATCTAAACCAGAGATGGTAATACTATTACTGGTGGTCGTCCAAGTAACATTACACATCATGTTGGGCGTCTCACTTTCAGCGTTGGCTTTTATCTGGCCGCTAAAAATCAGAAAGAAAAAGAGCGTTAGAAAAGTTGTTTTTTTTAGGTAACTCATGATTAACTATTTTATGTTTAGAAAAGAATGGAAAAATTCAAGGAAGGATATAGAGTACCGAAAGCGGATACCACCGTATTAGTCTTTGCAACTAATGGCTATGCTAAAGAAGGGCCTAAATAAAAACATGGTTGGAGTAAATCCACCTCTAAGATAGAAAATTTTGGTTCAATTCAAAATAGTTTCGATCAAAACTTTAATCAACTTAGATTACAGTGTATTAAAGGAGGAATTTGTTTTAAGGGCTTAACTTATCTTTTAAATAGATTTGTTAATTTCAATAAGTACAGGGGCAAATTAAATAGATAGTTTGAGTTTGTGTTTTTTACTAGAATGGCACGGAGTTATAAAATTGTGACTGATATTATCAGTCGTCTCTCAGAGCTATAAAAAAGATATGATCCTGATATCTTGCGTATCTATCTAGTCCGTACTCAATACTATGCCTCCTTTTTTATGACCTGGTCTTCTTATATAAATATGGTAAGTATAGAATCCAGCCGATAGATCCTCAAATCCTTCATGATAATTTGGGCTTTCAATTACATATTCTTCATCTCCTAAATTGAATTTACATTCTAGAGGATATCTTTTTAAAGATTCAAAAGACATATAGCAGGTAGATTCTCCTGATGCTAAATTACCAAATATGGCATTTTCCTGATTATTTATTTTTATATCCACATTACAAAAATCGAAAGCCGTGGAATTCCTAATTCTAATATTGGCTTTATTAGGTTCTGGATTACAAGCTGATTTTTCTAATTCAACACAATATTGATTAATTGGATCAAAACCATTAAGGTCACTATTAAGGTAAGCTTTTCCACTAATAATGAATTCGCCTTCCTCCGTTTCAACGGCGAAAAAATGAAAGGTATAGCATGCTTCGTCAAGCTCAACTAGTCCTATTCCGTCTATGAGTCTCTGCATTATGCTGTGGCCATTTATTACCATCTCAAGGCTCCACGGAACATTGTTAGCCGTTTCAAGTTGCATATAAGGTGTGAACTCACCTGGCAAAATGGAATTAAATGTTTGAATATTATCATAATTAAAATCGATTATCTCAAAAGCACTTAGGTTAAGAATCCTGATATTTACCGTATTCGGTCCATCGTCTTGACATGATTGATCAATCTCATCAGCATCTCGACCACAGCCAATTAGCAGTAATAACACTAGTATTAAATTCAAGCTTTTTTCCATGATTTTTCTTTGCTTATTAAAGATTTAAACAATGAGGTTTGTTGGGGTTAATACAAATAAAAGAATATTTTTCATCAAACTATTATTGTAGCTAGTACGCGCTTATTTTCTGTTTTGTTTGAGTTTGTGTTTTTTATTACAATGGCTTGGAGTCCAAGAATTGTGACATTTGTGCTAGGGTTTAATAGGATTTTTTGGGGAAGGGTTTTTCGGATTGCACACAAGGGTTTTATTTTTTCCTACTTTATTAATTAGAAATCGCTTTCACGTTTAGTGAACTACTCTACTCGTTATTTCTTAATCAATCCACGACCTCCAAGGAATGACCAATGGTAAAATTATTATCCAAACGAGAAAGAACTATACTTTGAAGATGATTTAATTTTCTATTTTTTTTAGCATTCTTCCTTTCCAATAAAAGGTCTTTAACTTTATTTTTTTCAACGTGTTCTCAAATGTAAGATCAAATTTTGCTTTTAAAATTCCTTGTTCCCAAGATTTCTTATCAATTATTAAATTCCCTTTACTAATTTTAAATTTGTGATTTCCAATTGAAGTGATACTGTATAAATTTATCCAAGCTATAAACTTAGACTTATCTATTTCGATACTCAAACTGCTATGAGTTCCAGCGTTTGTGGAAGTACTTATTTTTATGTGTTCCTTATTATGACTTTTGATTTCAATAAAATTTGAACCAGCAAATTCCGGTGCATTTGATTCTGATTCAAGGGAATGAAATAAATGTGTGGTATCTATTATTTCATAAAATGCTTTTAATGATTCTTCTTTTATTCTTCCTTCATGACCTTTCATTTCATCTATCTCGATTGGACAAATTCCGTCACAACTTAATTGTCCAAATCTATTCAAATAAATACCTTCAGGATAAGACCAATTATTTGTAAATGCATAATGAGATTCAATTTCTTCAACCCATTCAATTTTTAATTTTGAAATTTCTTTATTGGAGCTTCCATCTTTTCCAAATTTAAAAGAACAAAATATGATTGATAGAAATATGATGATTACTTTACCTTTCATGCTTTTTTCTTTTTTCAAGGCGGATAATGATCATTATATAATCTACAATGATCTTTGTTAGTTTTATTTTTTGTCCAGGTTATAGGGAGTCAGTACACAATGAAGTTGTTTAAAAACTCCAAAATTGCTTACGAACTGATAAAATTTATTATCGTAATCATCAAAGTGAATAATGATAATAATGGAATTATCAGACTAAGAAAAATGATCTCAAAATGGATTCCAACTTTAAGTATTATACACGCAAGGTAAATTACTAATAAAATCAAACTTGCTCTAAACATAAATTCGTTTTTTTAATTCCTGATTCCGTTTTTTATTACCGACAACAGCCGAGTACCCAAAACAAACTCACGGCTATCCAGCATTCCCACCCTAAAGTTAAAAAATATCTCCAACTCCTAAGATTATCCCTACCATTGTGCCATCACAAACCCAATCATTTTTTAAAAGCAAATAAAAATAATAGCGTTCGTTTACAGCTA
>CALGJS010000079.1 GCA_937927835.1 uncultured Saprospiraceae bacterium
ATCATCAATATTAAAGTCGACCATCGTCCGACTGCCACCATTTCTTTTTCTGATGCTTCTGGTTTATAGAATCTTTTATACCAATCATTTACTACATAAGAGGAACCCCAATTAAGATGAGAAGAAATCGTAGACATATAAGCAGCGACCAAAGAAGCTACCACCAAACCAAGCAATCCAGCTGGTAAATAAGTCAGCATCGCAGAGTAAGCAAGATCATCTTTTATGGCAATTACATCCGGATCAATATGTGGGAAAGTCGCAGCAATCGACGCCAAATCAGGGAAGACTACCAAAGACGCTAAAGCAATAATAATCCACGGCCATGGGCGCAAAGCATAATGCGCAATATTGAAAAATAGGGTAGCGGCCATCGCATTTTTTTCATCCTTCGCGGCGAGCATTCTTTGTGCTACATAACCACCACCACCTGGCTCTGCACCTGGATACCAAACACTCCACCACTGTACGGCTAATGGAATAATTAAAACCGTAATAAACATATCCTTATCATTAAAGTCTGGAATCAAACTAAGCTTGTCACTGACATTTGGATGCGCTAATAGATTTTCTAAACCTTGAATTTCTGGATGATCCAAAATGACCCAAGCAGCCCAAATGGAGCCAAGCATCGCAAGGAAAAACTGAATAAAATCTGTATAAATAACGCCTCTTAACCCTCCCAACATACTATAGATAACCGTCACAACGGAAGCAATGGCTAGCGTTTCATAAGCGGAAAGACCCAATAATACCGATCCGATTTTTATGGCAGCCAAAGAAACAGAAGCCATAATCATAATATTAAAAAATACGCCTAAATAAAGCGCCCGAAATCCACGTAAAAACCGGGCAGCAGGTCCACTATATCGAAGTTCATAAAACTCCAGATCTGTCAGTACACCAGAGCGTCGCCATAATTGTGCATAGACAAAAACCGTAAGCATTCCGGTTAAAAGAAAAGCCCACCAAGCCCAGTTTCCAGAAACGCCTTGGGTACGTACCACGTTGGTTACAAAGTTGGGCGTGTCGGCAGAAAAGGTTGTCGCTACCATCGAAACACCAAGCAGCCACCAAGGCATATTTCGGCCAGAAAGAAAGAATTCAGCCGTATCTTTTCCAGAGCGTCGAGCAACAAGCAGCCCGATTCCTAATGAGACAATAAAAAATAAGGCAATAATAGTCCAGTCAAGTCCAGATAGGGTCATAGTAGTTTATTTCGAATTTCGTAGAATACCTTAGTCGGTAAAAATTCGAGGTAATATACGGAGAAAATTGGGAATACTATTCCTAGAAAGAAAGGAGTGTTTCTATTTTTTAAAAAGTTTGTTTCACCATCTTCCAAATCAACCTCAATACAGTTCTATAAAAACGAAAACCAAATAATAGGTATACACGATGACAGTGTCTCCGCGCCTCCGCGCGACAAAAACACGATCGCAAATATATACGATGACCGTGTCTTCCAATACAAGTTCGGAGCAAGTCCTGCGTCTCTGCGACCTTCGATTGGTGCGGGACAGATTATACGAGAAAATAATTCTTTAACGTAAATTCAAATTCAAATTCAAATTCAAATTCCCATTCCCATTCTAATTCTAATTCCCATTCTAATTCAAATTCTAATTCTAATTCAAATCCCCATTCCTCCCGCTACTTCATCAACCGCACCGTTTTCTCCTGTCCCTCCCCATCACGATATTGGATAAAATAAACACCACTGCTTAATGCTGTACCGTCCCAATGTAATCGGTGACGACCGGTTGATAAAGTTCCATAATTTTTAGATTGAAGCGTCTGTCCCAAAGTATTAATCAAAGAAATATTTACCTGTTCTGCTGGAGCCGTCAAATCAAGTTCCAAAGCAAAGTCCGTGGAAAATGGATTCGGAGAAATACGAAGATCAGAAAGACTGGTAAACAGCTCTTCTGTTGGCGTAGCCAATTCATAACTAGTGATTGTCAAATCGTCAAAATAAAATCCATCTGCTCGGACAAATCCATCGGAGAAGAAATGAAATTTTAGTAGAATCGTCTCACCTAAATAATCGTTTAAATTTACTTCTTCTAAAACCCAAGTAGCTTGTACACCATCGTAAAGTTGCTCATCTTCCGGTTGATCAGGAGAAGCAAGGTTGGTATATTTTCCACATAGTGGCGTCCAAGAAGTTCCGTTATCATCTGAAGCCATGATCTGAACATAGTCATAATCATTTTCAATTTCCCATTTCGCCCAATATTGTAAAATAGCTAATTCAGAACCTGTCAAATCGATAGGAGTTGTCAAAACAATATCACTTTCTGTATCATTTCGGTATCGTCCCATCGGACTATCAGTAATGCTGGAAGGGCTACTTACGAATTCATCAGTAGTAATGGCCCAATCACCATCTGTAAAATAATTTGCAAAGCTACTATTGTCTTCGTTGGCCAAGTCTTGCGGAGTTCCGTTAACGAATTGTTTGGTAATTGTATCATGACGAATAAAAGATCCATTGTCAATACTGATCGCGAATACAACAGCTTCACTAGGACTTCCAGCAGTAGGAGTAATCGTATATTCTGTTGTAATATCTTCTGATTCAGAATTGTTTAGGGTAAAAGAAACTGGCGCTGAAGTTATTGATAGATTACTACTAACAGGCGTAATAGCAACCGTCTGTAATCCAGGACGTAATCCGTATTCCTTCGCAGTAAATTCTAAATTTCCTGAAACATCCGTAAGCGTAAAAGGATTTTTATCTTCTACTTCTAAATAATTGTATAATAAATTTGCAGCAATAATATTCTGAGACATCACCTCTTTGTTTAATCCGATGATGGCATCTGATGGTGGCCAGAATCCAAATTGTTGTGGACCCACTTCAGGAGTCATCGCAAAGATTTTTGGTTTGGCAGTTTCTTCAAAATACATCCAAGAATCACTATCACCATTTACCGTGTAACCAACGGTTTCTAAATCAGATCCAAAGAGGTATCCATTTTCTGCGGTTAGTAATTCACCAAAATTGATAAAGGTGGTAATGTCCGCTGGGTCGGTTGCCTCAGGACGTATTAATAGGTTACTAAAAGTATGACAGTTAAGGGTAATTTCTACATTTTTATCTTCCAAGAAAAATGCTACCGCTTGTGTTTCTGGTTCACTAAACGGGCCAGTTCCTCGGTAAGTATCATTGTCTGTATCTGGAGAAGATCCAACATCATCTAATCCCCACAGGTAGCCATAATTTCTATTAAGATCTACACCGAAAGTACCATCATTATTATCTTTTCTATTTTTACGCCACAATCCGCCACCATTTGGTTCAATCAACTCATTGAAAATATATCCATCAGGATTTACACAAGGAATAAAATACATTTTTGTATTATCAACTAAGTATTTGATCTGATCATCCGTTTCGTAGTTTTCTAATAAATACCACATATAAAAAAGTAGCTGACTTAAGCTATTTGCTTCCCGTGCGTGGTGAAGTGCAGTATACATGATCTCTGGTTCATCTTCCATCTGATTAGGATTGTCGGAAATAGCCATCCAATAAATTGGCCTATTTTGATGAGAAGTGATGGTACCAATTTGTTCTCTTGCAGTAATTAGGTTTGGATATAAATTACTCATCTGATCGAGGACTTCTAACATCTCTGTATAAGTATGGTAGCCGCCCATAGATCCAAGTTGATAATTAGTGGGGGTGGTATATTGTGCTCCGGCTGGAAGCGTAGGTGTTCCACCACAAGATTCATCTCGGGTCGTGGCAGGTAAACCTTGTATATTTCTTTCTTGGTACCAAGCGATGACATCTTCGACCAGGATTTCGTGAGGAATGTTATTATCGACTAATTTTTGAACTTCCGTTTCTGAAAAGTCATTGATAAAGTGTCTGCCAGGAGCATAGGCGCCATGATCAGTTTCTAATCCTAAAGCGGCAATTTCCGTTATCGGAGTTTGGGTTAGGTTAATTTTTACTTTAGAATAGTTCAATTGTGCCGAAAGGGTAACGATAGAAATCAGAACAAGTAGGGGCGTTAAAAAAAATCGAATCATAATTGAATAGTTAGTGCGATGCAAATAAATCTAGTTAATCGAATCTAGGGGTAAAATTTCAAAATGAATTTTTTAAACCTTGTTTTACATTTTTGTAATAACGGTAAAGTTAGAATATATTTAAGTCAATTGGTGATAAAATGAGGATAGTTGGGGACATATGTAACGTTTTTTCTAAATTGCAGAAGAATTCTCTATTTGTGGAAATGTTGTTGATAACTAAAATTTGAAAATCAGGGAATAGAAGGATTTAAAAGTATTTTTGTACACCGCTGAAAAGCCTGCCTAACGGCAGTCAGGCCTGCCTAATCGGTAGGCAGAGAGGTTTACAAAGGTATATTTCTTTAGGTTGTGACAATCAGAAGTTCAAGCAGAATTTATTTAAAATCCTGATTCACATAAAAATTTGACATCGTTGGTAAAAAAAGAAAATAAGAATATTTATTGGTACGCTTGGTTTGCGCAACAATTGAGCTTAAAGCTTTCGGGGATATTTTTCCGGATGCTAGATTATGTTCGTTTATTTCCTATTAGATTTTTTAGAATTATTACCCATTTTATAACACTCTTCCATAAATCACCACAGAAATCAATTTGGAGTGATTTATGGCCAGAGCGAACTTCCTTGTTCAATCGTTTTCTAAATTGGCACCTCACCTTGCTGATTTATTTACTCGAATTAATAGGAATCGGAGAAGTCTATGAAACGGTCACTGATTTTATTAAATTCAATTCTCGGGCAATGACGGAACGAGAAATCTCCATTGCTCAAACAGTCTTTGGTGATCAAATTAATTACCGTCGTGTTCGATTTGATGCTTATTCCTATCTCGGTCCCAAACAGCAAAGTATTTGTTATGTTAGCTTCTACCTGGTCAATAGCTGGGGTAAAATGTCTGATGCGCTAATGATTCATGAATTGGTACACGTCTGGCAATATGAACAGATGGGCGCCGTATACATGCCGCGAGCTTTAGCGGCTCAAATGAGTACACCAGGCTATGATTATGGGGGCGTATTTGGCCTTCAGAATGCCTTGCGGAGCCATGATGATTTGCGAAGCTTTAATTTAGAGCAACAAGGAGATATCGTGGCAGATTATTACAGAATTCGCAATGGACAAAATCCAGAGTGGGGGAATGGACAAACCAAGCATCTAGCTATTTACGCTGCTGTCGTTCATCCTGCTTTGGGACAGACCTCAAGCAATAGAGGTCCTTCTTCCGAAAACGGGTCGGCATAGCGTCAAAACTTGCAGTTTTTCCGTATGTTTGTACGTACTGGATTTGAAACTAATTCAAAATCTAAATTCTTTAAGGGGAAGACCGAAAGCATGATAAAATTCTATAAAAAGGAAAAGGGTAAATTAATCGTCTCTGACCAAGTCAATGGTGCAGGGTGGATTCATATTTCTCCTCCTTTTAGCCATGCTGAGCTAGAGGCGCTCGCCACCGAATTGGTTATTCCCTTAGACTTCCTAACAGATTCACTGGATATTGACGAACGGTCTCGTTATGAACGAGAAGAAGAAGATCGTCTGATCGTTCTAAACACTCCGATCTTAAATGACGGAAGTGACGATAATGACCCGATCTATGTGACCGTTCCGATCGGTATCATTCTGACTGGACATTATATTGTAACGATTACTCCAAAAGAAAATCCTGTTCTGAATAGCTTTTTGGAAGATAAACTGAAGAATTTTGATCCTGCCAAAGTGGAATTATTTATCCTGCAAATCATGGAACAGAATGTATTTCGTTTTTTGACTTGCCTAAAGCAGCTTAATCTAAAGAGAAATATCATTGAGAAAGAACTTTATGATTCAAGTAGGAACAGAGAGTTACGGCAATTGCTCAGTATTGAGAAGTCGCTGGTTTATTTTGTAAATACTTTAAGCTCAAATGAATTACTTAAGATGAAGATGAAACGAACGGACTTTTTAAGAATAAAAGACGACGAACATCTAACCGATTTATTTGAGGACATTATTATTGACAATAGTCAGGCCTTGGAGATGTCCAATGTCTATACAAATATCCTAAATGGAACGATGGAGGCCTATGCTTCTATCATTAGTAATAACCTGAACGTAGTGATTCAGCGGTTGACCTTGATTACCATCATTTTAATGGTGCCTACCTTGGTCGCGAGTTTTTATGGGATGAACGTTCCCGTTCCTTTTAAATCGGACGAAAGTCCTGAGACTTTCTTCTATATTATAATCTTTTCCTTGGTAATCAGTATCCTATTGGCCTTATGGTTCCGTAGAAAACGACTCTTTTAGATTAAAGGTGAGAATGCCTCTTTGACTTGTCTTAACCACTATTATTTAGATCTACCGCTATTTTTCAATAAAATCAGGATGCTCCGCAATTCGAGCAGCAAAATTTCTATCGCTATTTAGGTTTCGTAGATTCCAACGACACAAAATAAAATTAGGCAAGTTGAATAGGTGATTTATATATTATCAAAAAGTAAATGTATAAAAATCGAAACTAATTCTTCCCACTATTTCGCTATCTACCTAAAAAATATAATAGCTTGATTTCCAATGCTAAGTAAATGTAAATTTGACTAAATTACATCAATTTGATGATAGAAATAGTCAAATAGATTATAAAACTTATAAACAGTGTGGAAAAGTTGTTAACAATTAGTTTTTACTGATAATCAATGAGTTAGATGCGTTATCAACAGCATGTTAATAACTTTTAGTACCTTAATTTAATGTTTTCCGTATCTTAGTATGCAGATAATGGAAGTAAAAAAGGTGAAACACTATAACCACCTCTTTTTATGAAAAACAGCAAACATATTTAGACATACTAAGTACTTGAACAAGATACAGTCATAAACTATTATCTAATTTGTCCACGTACTTCCAAGCACTGAGAAAAGGTCTCCACCTCCTATTTTCTGCTTTTACCAATCGACGCAACAGGCTACCACGATACATTTTGGATCGTAGAGGCTCCAGTGTAACTGTGTATGCAAAGGCTGTTTTTCTCTTGTAGAATAACCCATTTAGCAATCCACTTTAGAGACGAATAGATCATTCGTTAACAGCCACTTTTATGTGGTAACTAGATTTTAGGTCTCTATAGTATTATATATAGAAAACAATTATTAAAAACTATTACAAATATTTAAAGATGAGTGAAGTTCAAGAAAAAATACTAATGGAGAATCCTAACCGATTCGTTCTTTTCCCAATTGAACATGATGATATCTGGAAATGGTATAAACAATCTCAGGCATGTATTTGGACGGCAGAGGAGATTGATTTATCTCAAGATTTAGTGGATTGGGAAAAATTGACCGACAATGAACGTCATTTTATCAAACACGTATTGGCCTTTTTTGCAGCTAGTGACGGAATCGTGAATGAGAACCTAGCGGAGAATTTTGTCAATGAAGTACAGTATACGGAAGCTAAGTTTTTCTACGGCTTTCAAATTATGATGGAGAATATTCACTCCGAAACCTACTCGTTACTGATTGATACTTACATTAAGGACAACAAAGAAAAAGACTACCTATTTAATGCCATCGAAACCTTGGAATGCGTAAAGAAAAAAGCAGACTGGGCATTGCGTTGGATTGAGCAGGCTAGTTTTGCAGAACGTCTAGTAGCATTCGCTGCTGTTGAAGGAATTTTCTTCTCTGGTTCTTTCTGCTCTATTTTTTGGTTGAAAAAGCGAGGATTAATGCCAGGATTAACCTTCTCAAACGAGCTGATCTCTCGAGACGAAGGAATGCATTGTGACTTTGCTTGTGCCTTATACAATGACCATATTGAAAACAAACTAGACATTAAAGTAGTCCAGAAAATTATCATGGATGCTGTCGAAATCGAAAAAGAATTTGTTTCTGATTCATTACCTGTAAATCTGATTGGAATGAACGCCGAGATGATGTGCCAATACATTGAATTTGTAGCGGACCGTCTATTGAATTCATTGGGTAGCGAGAAAGTGTATAATTCTGAAAATCCATTCCCATGGATGGACATGATTTCTATGCAAGGAAAAACCAACTTCTTTGAAAAAAGAGTAGGGGATTACCAAAAATCTGGTGTAATGGCTGATCGTGATAAGCAAACCTTTTCACTGGACGAAGACTTTTAGAACTGAATTGAACTGCAATAACTGAGAAACAAAAACCGATAATTTACATAACTTACGGATTAATTGTTGAGAATGAAGACTTGACTCAAACACAGATACTAAATTGAGTTCAATTGTCAACTATTTAAAAGGCTAATAAAAATCCGAACTAATTAATTTTGACCATGCAAGTAGTAAAACGAAGTGGAAAAACGGAAAACGTATCTTTTGACAAGATTACAGCCAGAGTAAAAAAACTCTGCTACGGCTTAAACCAAAAATACGTAGATCCAATTGAAATCTCTCGAAGAGTGATTCAAGGTCTATACGATGGTGTATCGACCACCGAACTAGACAACCTCGCAGCTGAAACTGCGGCTACAATGGCAACCCAACATCCGGACAATGCATTACTTGCTGCCCGAATTGCCATTTCTAATTTACATAAAAATACCGATAAATCTTTTTCTAAAACCATGCGGGCACTGTACGATTACATCGATCCTAAAACAGGAGAGAAGGCTGGTCTAATCAGTGACATTGCTTTAAAGATTATCGAAAACAATGCGGATCGGATCAATAGTGCTATTATCTATGATCGCGATTACAGCTTTGACTATTTTGGATTTAAAACACTGGAACGATCGTATCTGCTCCGTATGGACGGCGAGGTAGTAGAACGTCCCCAGCACATGTTGATGCGTGCGGCCATTGGAATTCACGGTGAAAACCTGGACGCTGCCATCGAAACTTATACCCTAATGTCCGAAAAGTGGTTTATTCATGCCACGCCAACCCTGTTTAACGCCGGAACACCAAAGCCGCAACTTTCTTCTTGCTTCTTGTTAAGTATGACGGAAGATTCCATTCCCGGTATCTTTGAAACACTCACTCGATGCGCCAAGATTTCACAATCTGCTGGTGGTATCGGTCTAAGCATTCACAATGTGCGTGCCCAAGGAAGTTATATCAAAGGTACCGGTGGAACTTCAAACGGGATTGTTCCAATGCTGAAAGTTTATAACGACACGGCTCGTTACGTAGACCAAGGTGGTGGAAAACGAAAAGGTGCATTTGCCGTTTATATCGAGCCATGGCATGCAGATATTTTTGAATTCCTAGACTTGAAAAAGAATCATGGAAAAGAAGAGATGCGTGCAAGAGATTTATTCTACGCCATGTGGATTCCAGATTTATTTATGGAGCGCGTAAAAGCAGACGGAGAATGGTCTTTATTCTGCCCGAACGAAGCGCCTGGTCTAGATGCTTGCCATAGCGGTGAATTCGAAGCATTATACCACAAATACGAACAAGAAGGTCGTGCACGTAAAACCGTAAAAGCACAAGAAATTTGGTTCGCTATTTTAGATTCTCAAATCGAAACGGGTACGCCTTATATTTTATACAAAGATGCGGCGAACCGAAAATCAAACCAGCAGAATCTAGGTACCATTCGTTCTAGTAACCTTTGTACAGAAATCATCGAATATACTTCTCCGGATGAAGTAGCTGTTTGTAATTTGGCTTCGATCAACTTATCTAAGTTTGTTACGGATGGAGAATTTGATTTCCAGAAACTACACGATATTACACGAGTAGTTACCCGTAACTTGAACAAGGTAATTGATGTAAATTATTATCCTGTAAAAGAAGCTGAAAATTCTAACATGCGTCACCGTCCAGTAGGAATCGGGGTGCAAGGATTAGCAGATGCTTTTATCTTGATGCGTTTCCCATTTGATAGCCCTGAGGCACGTAAATTGAATCGAGAAATTTTTGAAACGATTTATTTCGGAGCAATTTCTGAATCAGTTGCACAAGCAGAAACAGATGGACATTATGAATCTTATCCTGGTTCACCAGCGAGTAAAGGACAATTACAATTTGACCTTTGGGGTGTAACTCCAACGGATCGATGGGATTGGATTTCTCTAAAAGCCAACATGAAGAAGCACGGATTACGTAACTCTTTGTTAGTAGCGCCAATGCCAACGGCTTCAACTTCTCAGATATTAGGTAATAACGAATGTTTTGAGCCATACACCGCTAATATTTATACTCGACGAACGTTGTCTGGAGAATATATCGTAGTGAACAAACACTTGCTAAAAGATTTGATTCGCCTCAACCTTTGGGACGAAGATATGAAGCAGCAAGTAATGGCCGCGAACGGTTCTATTCAGCACTTAGAAGAGATTCCACAAGAACTAAGAGACCTTTATAAGACTTCTTACGAACTAAGCCAGAAAGTGATCATCGATATGAGTGCCGATCGTGGAGCGTATATTTGTCAAAGTCAAAGTTTGAATCTCTTCGTTGAGAATCCAAACTTCGGTAAGCTTTCTTCTATGCACTTTTATGGGTGGCAGCAAGGTTTGAAAACAGGTATGTACTACTTGCGTTCTAAAGCAGCCGTTGATCCGATTAAGTTTACTTTAGCAATGAAACACCAGCGAGTACAAACTGCAGAGAAAGAAGGGGTAGCAACTACAGAAGAAGCTGTTGGAATTAACAAATCTGCTTTAGCAGAACACGCAAAACAGAAGCCAATTGTGGAAGAAGATCCGAACGCAGGACAAGCATGTAATTTGGATGATCCAGATTGCTTGATGTGTGGATCGTAATCCACTATTTTAACTAGATAATTTATAGGTGATTAAATAAGAAGGCTCTACAAAATGTAGAGCCTTTTTTTAGATGAAAATTATTTGTTTGACTACCTCATGATGGTAGTCTTATGTTTTAAAAAGAATTGATAAAACTAACAAACTTCAAATCTCAAAAGGAGTATTTATCGGAGAAGGTCACCGCGCTAAAAGTGCTATGTGCTCTATGTCTCCATGTGTTAAAAAAAAATATACTATCAATTAATTCACATGGCATAACAAAACCATTTCCACTTTTCAAAAATTCTCCCTATCTTTCCAATGATGAAAGAACCAATCAAACAATACAAACCTGCCGATCCTGTTCCAGACAAACTCGAACTCCCTAAAATCAAAAAAGAGTTCCCAAAAGTATTCAAAAGAATCGCCTGTCCTTCCT
>CALGJS010000080.1 GCA_937927835.1 uncultured Saprospiraceae bacterium
CTGACCTGCGAGCGTCACCCGCTGTCGCTCACCACCTGAAAGCGTATGGACTGCGCGATCCAAGTTTAGGTACCCAAGACCAAGGTCAACCATCGTTTGTAATGATTTTAGAACACTTGGTAAAACGACTTTGCGGATGGCTAAGACTACGGGATCGAGCTCTTTATTTTTCTTTTCTAATAATTCTAAACAACTAAGAATTGGTAATTTAGAAAGTTCATGAATGTTTTTATCTAAATATTTAGTTTCTAATAGCGTAGATTTTAAACGACTTCCTTGACAGGTTGGACAAACTACTTCATGCAATAAAGCCTCTAGGTGTTGGATGTTTTTATTATTTCGTTTCCGATTAAATTCATCGTTTATATAGTGAGAAAGTCCTAACCATTTTGCTGTTAGCTTTTGAGTACCTGATCTAGATTTGGTATTGAAATTCCATGTTACGTCATAGGTAGTGTCGCCTGTTCCATAGAGGATGATTTTTTTTAGGTTGGGCGCTAACTGATTCCAAGGACGATCAAGATTCCAATTGTTTTGCTTGGCAGCTGCTTGAAGTGTCGCTATAAATTGGCCGTTGATATCTGCGTAATAACTAATGGCTTTATTGTTTGAAACAGCACCAGAAAAAATAGATTGATCTTCTGCAAGAATTAATTTTTCTGGATCACAAGTCAACTGACTTCCTAAACCAGCACAGGACGGACATGCACCCAAATGATTATTGAAAGAGTAGTGTTGTGCTGTAAAGTTTTCGCCGTGTTCTTGTGCAATTCTAGAGTACAATAATCGGAACGCATCATAGATACCCGACAAGGTTCCTACGGTCGATCGCTTGGACGATGTTCCTCCTTTTCTATTGATTCCAATGGCTGGTCCTAGACCTGAAAAAGATGTGATTTTTGCGGCACTATTTTGCTTTAAAAAACTTCGATGATAAGTGGATAACGACTCGGTAAAACGAGCATTAGATTCCGCAAATAAAGTATCATAAACTAAAGAGGATTTTCCACTTCCAGAAAGCCCAGTTACTACTGTCAACTGATTTTTTGGAATCCGAACATTAATGTTTTTTAGACCATGCGTCGTGACTCCATTTAAGATGATCTCGTTTTGAAATTTAGAAGTTGGAGCTGTTTTATTTTTTGGAAGTAAATCTGATTTATTTTCGATTTTTGGAACGCCTTGATATAGAATCGTTCCACCATTCGAGCCACTTTTCGGACCAAGTTCTAAATGCCAGTCACTCCAGCGAATAATGGTTTCATTTTGTTCAATGCAGACAATGGTATTCCCTTGTTTTTTGATTCGATTAAAGAGTTGGAGTAGGGAGTTGATATCGTCTTGATGTAATCCGATGCTCGGTTCGATGATGATATATAAAGTATCTCCAGTGTCCTTTTTTTGTAATTGATTGGCAATTTTTATTCGTTGAGCTTCGCCGCCAGAAAGGGTAGTGGAGGACTGCCCAAGTGTCAAATAACCAAGGCCGATTTCTTTTAAAATCTGAAGACCAGTTAAGATCTTTTTTTGATCATAAAATAATTGAATAGCTTGATGAATAGAAAGCTTGTAAACATCTGATATTGAGTGGTTTTTGTATTTTATGCGAAGTGTAGCTTCGTTGAATCTATTTCCATTGCAAGTACCACAGACCAAGTCAATATTCCCCAAAAAATGCATTCCGATTTGGGTTTTACCAGCACCTTGACAGGTCTCACATCGACCGCCTTTATTATTAAATGAAAATCTGGATTTGGTAAATCCAGCAGATTTAGATGCTGGTAAACTAGCGAAGAGATCTCGGATATGATCGGAGATTCCTAAGTAGGTGGCAGGATTACTTCGCGGTGTTTTTCCGATAGGAGAATGATCAATGAAGATCAGTTTATTGATGGCGTCTAAATGTTTTTGATCCTTGATTTTGACTGGGGAATCAGCCTCTTTGCTCAGTTGCTCACGAACTGCTTTTAATAAAATACCTTTTACCAAACTCGACTTTCCAACGCCAGATCTTCCACTTACTACATTCAGTTTTCCAAGCTTAAATTCAACCTCAATATTTTTTAAATTTCTTTCTTGACAACCGATAAGATGAATAGATTTTGGACGGTCTTCTGAAGGGGTAGTGTCCATTTGCGGCGAGGGCAAATCTGTGCTACTTGTTTGGTCTTTTTTTGATAAAGAAATTAAATTGCTAACCGCCCGAAAAGTAGGACTAGTTTCCCTTAAATTTTTTTGTTTTAAAAACCCTGAAAACGCCCCATTAAAAATCAATTCTCCGCCATTGATTCCAGCCTTCGGTCCGATCTCAATAATATGATCAGCAGCTGTAATCGTATCAAGATCATGTTCTACGACAATGACCGTGTTTCCTTTCGCTACCAGTTGTTTAAAATGAAAAATCAAACGCTGATTTTCAGTTGGATGCAAACCAATACTCGGCTCATCAAAAACATATAAAACATCACTCAATGGAACCAAGATTTGATTGGCAACTCTAATTCTTTGGATCTCACTTGCGCGTAAAGATTTTGCGGAACGATCCAATGTCAAATGTCCCAGGCCTAAATCTTCTAATAACTTAATTTGTGCTGTGATCTTATCGGTGATCTTTTTTGCAATTTCGTTCCAACTATGATTTTCAATCCAAACTATAAGTTCATTCAATTCAAAATTTACGATTTCTGCAATGGATTTACCATGGATTTTTACACTTAACGCATTTTCATTTAATCGCGTTCCTTGGCAATCCGGACAAGTCACGGCATGAACATACTTCAAGATATTTACATTTCGATCTCTTCTTAAAATATCCGACATAATCGGAATCATCCCTTTGTAATGACCTTCCTCTCGTGGCTTGGCTTTGATGCCTGTCCATTTTAATCGAGATTCCAAACTATGTTTTCCAAAAGGAACTTTGATTTTATCGCTACCATATAAAATCACTTTCTGTTGAGCTTCCGTTAAATCCTTCCAAGGAATATCTACATTAAAACCCTCTGCTTCGCAAACCTGATTTAATACATCGATTGTCACTTGCGAGTACATGATATATCCGTTAGGTAAGGTTGGTGCGAGGGCGCCTTCGCGTATAGTTTTTTCTGGGAAAATAATTAAACGACCTAAGTCAATCTGTTCTTCTTTTCCAATTCCATTACAGCGCGGACATTTTCCAATCGGAGAATTAAATGAAAATAGCGCACGAGAAAGAGGTGTTTTTTTAGAAGTGGTTCCTGTTCGAGCAAAGAGTAATCGAAGTAAATCGTAAATGTCTGAAAGCGTCCCAACGGTAGAGCGGGCATGCATTCCGCTGGTTCGTTGTCCAATCGCAATCACCGGAGAGAGTCCTTCGATTTCATCGACATCAGGCCGATTTAATTTCCCCATAAATTGTCTAGCAAAGGCTGGAAGAGTTTCAAAATATCTTCGTTGACCTTCTTTGGCGATGATCTCAAATACCAAACTTGATTTCCCAGATCCTGAAATTCCAGTCACCACAATCAACTGGTTATGCGGAATCCGTAAAGAGAGGTTCTTTAGATTATTGGTTTTCGCGCCCTTGATGATTATTTCTGGAGGAGTCTGTTCGGCCATCTGGCAAAATTAATGAAATTTGCATTTTTTAAAAATGTAAAGTATATTTGTCATTGTGTAAAGCTTATTTATCATTATATCAATTAAAATTAACAATTATGAACCAAGGAAAAACAGCTAATAAATACCGAGACGAGTATAGTCGCGTCATGAAAGTCCTCAATTTTAGATTTCCTCATAAGTTTAAGATGATTGGATTGGTTGGAGCGATTTTGATTTTTGGATTCTTATTAGGATATAAATTTATAGGAAGTAATGATTTATTGGTCAAAGATGTATGCCGGACGGTGGTCCTACTTTTGATGCTATTGGCTTCCATGAGTAAAGACAAGGTCGAAGATGAATATATCCAACATGTTCGATCACAATCCTACGTATTGGCCTTTATTTTTGCGACCGCTTACTCTATAGGAATGCCGTTGATCAGTTTTCTTTTAGATCTTTTGATTACTAAAGTTAGAGATGGAGGAACGATAAATTTCCATGAAATTTCTGCCTTTGAGGTGATGTTTATGTTGCTTGGTTTTCAATTATTATATTTTGAAACATTAAAAAGATTTGGACGATGCGAAACAGAATAAAAGTGGAACGAGCAGAGCTAGATTTAACCCAAGAAGACTTGTCGAAAAAGATTGGCGTCTCTAGACAGACCATTAGTTCTATCGAGAAGAATCGCTATGTTCCTTCTACCATTTTAGCATTAAAATTATCTGCCTTGTTTCAAAAGCCGGTGAATGAGATATTTTTTTTGGAGGAGGAGGATTGAGGATTTTAATTCTTAGAAAAATGTATCTTGAGGTTATAAAATTAGCTAAATTTTAAAGTTAGGTAAATCAAGAAAAAATGCAACAACCAATTCATAAGATTTTCAATAACCCTCCCTTAGGTCTACTCACTATCTTCCTATTAACCCTAATATCTTGCAGCACTCCTAACCCAAGCAAAAGATTCTCCGACCTCAAAGCAAGAGAGATCATCGAACGATCGATTCAATATCACGGTGGAATGAAAATTTTCAACCAGTTAGATAATTTTTGTTTTGAAAAAGTGTTTTCACTCTATAAGGCAGATGGTTCTGTAGAATACCAGCGAACACAACTCCATGACTATTATCCTTCTAAGTCTACCTATGAGGTCAGCTGGAAGCAAGAAAGTAAGTCCTATAAAAACCGTCAATATTCCAACCAATTTTCTCAAGAAATCAATGGCGAACCAAACACTTCTATTGAGGCCTCAAAAATAAAGTCCTCCGTTTATGCGTCCGTGTTTACTATCTTCTTACCTTGGAAACTTTTAGATATTGGAACAAACATTAGTTATGATGGTGAGCTGATACTGGAAGATGGAAAAAAAGTATTTGTGGTAAAGGCTAGCTATAATCCCAAAGAACATAAGCATCACACCAAGTCCGATATTTGGTGGCATTATTTTGATAAGGCAACCTGTCAACATGTCGGATACAAAGTAACCTTAATCGATCACAGTAGTTTGATCCGTAATCTCGATTTCCAAACGATAGATGGTTTTATCTTTCCTAAAACGCGTAAAAGCTGGCGGGTCAATGAGTCTAACGAAAAAGACTACCTACGAGCGGAGTATGATTACAAGGTTTTAAGCATTAAATAGAGAAAAATGAAGGTGAAATTTCATAATTATTCATTTCGTCGATAAAAAACATACCTATATCGAAATAATAATTCTAAATCCTATTAACTAAACTATATTTGAGTAAACAAACCAAACAAATCTAATAAGAGAAAATCTTTTAGATGAAATGAATGAAAAAACTAAATTGGATCTTTAGTTTCCTCTGTTAAAAGACATTGGTAATTTTACTTCCAAGATCATTAGATCAACTTGCTACAGTGAGTTGATCTTTTGATGTTTTAAAAGGGTTTATAAAGGTTGTTTTAGTCATCAACCCTATATTGATAATATACTTTTTAAGCTAAAAATCGTTTTTTTGGAAAAAGATTAAACTATTTACTGTAATGATCGTTACAATATCATAACTTTACGGTATCTCCTTTGGTTTTTATCAATGAGATATCAAGAAAATAAATTTTTTTACCAAATATTGTAATATTTATTACAATATTAAAACCATTCACAATGAATAAAACAGCAATCGTAATTTTATCTGATCCCAAAGGTGGAGCAGAAGAGTCCATAGGACGACTACTTAATGGATTAGCAGCAGCTTATGATTATAAAGCTGGAGGAGAAGAAGTTAAGATTATTTTTCAGGGAACAGGAACTAGATGGCCAGAACAACTTCAGAAGGAAGGCCATATGGCACATAAGCTATACAAGACTTTAGAAGAAAATATAGAGGGAATTTCTTCCGCTTGTTCTAAGGTTTGGGGTGCCAATCCATCTGGTTTGGATTTAATTGCCAATAATCCGCTTCCTAATACGCCTGGCTTATCAAGTTTTGTTGCTTTGCAAAAAGATGGATATAACGTACTTATTTTCTAAAAAAGTCATTCAATAAACAGACATGGATTCAAAGTATCACAAAGGAGAGATAGAACTGCAAGAACGGTTTGGTGAAGCAAAAATAGCAAATAGAGCGGTTAGAATTATTAAGAATAAAATCATAGCAGGTGCCATACCATTTATAGAAAATCAACCTTTTGTTATCGTGAGTAGCAAGGATCAAGATGCCAACCTATGGACTTCTATTTGGATGGGCTCGCCCGGCTGGATTGATGCGTCGGAGGAAGGAAGAATTCGATTTAAACTTGAAAGAATTCAGCATTCGCAGACTGATATTACCTTTAATAATCTTAAAGAAAATAATCAGGTAGGAATGATTTTTATTGATCTAGGTACCCGTAGAAGGTATCGGGTAAATGGCCGAATGGAAGTTGGTGTTGCCTATTTGGATCTTGAAATTCAAGAAGCCTACCCCAACTGCCCAAAATATATTCAAAGAAGAATTCCGAGTTTTAAGAATTTAGAAAATATAGGTCCTATTCTAACGGATGGATCTACTTTAGATGAAGGATTAAAAAAATGGATTAGTCTAGCAGATACTTTTTTCGTCGGGAGTGAATCTTCTTTTGGCTATTTAGATGCGTCTCATCGAGGAGGGAATCCGGGTTTTATTGAAATTCTAGAAAATGGAGATTTAAAAATTCCTGACTATGCTGGGAATAGTATGTTTAATACGCTGGGTAATCTTTTAGAGATTCCAAAGGCGGGTTTACTTTTTATTAATTTTAGTACTGGTGACGTTTTGCAATTGACTGGCTCGACGAATTTTCTCTTTGATCAACCTATTGGGGAGGATCAAAAAGAGACGGCAAAAACAGGAAGGTATTGGTTATTTAAAACAACTGCTTGGATAAAAACCGCTCAACACCATCAAGCTGATTGGGAGTTTTTAGATAACTCACCCTATAATCCATAATAGAATATTTAGAATGATAAATAAATAGATCAGCTTGCTTCGGTGAGTTGATCTATTGGTTATTTAGAACAATTGCATAAAAATTGTTGTAAATTGTTACCTTTGTATTTAGAGAAATAGAGTAACTCCGAAGTTCTTATAAAAGCAAAATTATAACTAATTGATAATGCAAACTAAACTATTATCCGTTGGTCTAGCATCAATTTTTTTGGACTGAAAAACTAATTTTCTTGATGAAAGTGTTAATCCTGTCTTGACTCAGTTCTAAATTCAGAACAAAAGTCCTAAAGATTATATATTTTGCCGAAAAGCCACAAGGGATCTTTCCTTGTGGCTTTGCAGCATTTTATTTTTTATTAAAAAAAATATGAAAGAAAAACCTCATTGCTTAATGCCTTTTATTCATTACCATATATCCAATAATGGTCTGGCAAAGGCTTGCTGTGTGGCAAACATTACTTATGGAAATGCTAATAAACAGACTTTATCTGAAATCTGGGAGGGTGATAAAATCAAAGAACTTAGGACGAAGTTTTCTAAAAATACGACAGATGGAAGATGTTTTGTTTGCCATAAAATCGAAGCCAGTGGTGGAAAAAGTATTCGTCAAGAAACCTTTGAAAAATTTGATTATCAGGAAATTGATGAAGATCCCAAACTACCGATTTATTTTGACATACGGTTTTCAAATGTCTGTAATTTTAGATGTAGAACCTGCTGGCATGGTGCAAGTTCAAAATGGTTTAATGACGCCAAATCACTCAATACCAACATTGGAAAAAAAGCCATCATCAAAAATATCCATGACCTAGATAATTTTCTAAAAACATCTGGTGAAGCATTAATGGAAGCAGAAGAATTTTACTTCGCAGGAGGCGAACCACTGGTAACGGAAGAACATTATCAATTACTGGAATGGCTCGTTCAAAATAAGGCTACTAAAGCAAGACTGAGATACAACACCAACTTTTCAAAATTAGGATTTAAGGACTATAACCTTATCGATCTTTGGAGTAACTTCAAAGAGGTTGAAATATTGGCAAGTATCGACGCTAGTAATAGTTTAGGCGAGTATATTAGAAAAGACATGAATTGGAAAGAGATTCTAGAAAACAGAAAGTTGATAGAAGCACATCCCTTTATAAAATTCAAAATTGCTCCGACAGTTTCGATTTATAATGTTCTTCAAATTCCCGAATTGTATGAGGAGTGTCTACAATTAAATATGATTGAGGCGAATGACCTTTATATTAATATCCTGGAAAGGCCCTCCTATTTTAATATTCAAATTCTGCCAAAAGATTTGAAAATGAAAGTAATAGAAAAGTATTTGAAACATATGGATTCCAAGAAGCCAGAACAAATTAATAAAGCTTTTCAAAGTATTTTGGATTATATGATGGAAGAAGATCGCAGTGATTTGTATTCGATGTTTATAGAAAAAAATGGGGCATTAGATCATTTAAGGAATGAACAAAATCCTTCCCTTTCCCAATAAATTAAATCAATGAAAATCAATATGACGCAGTTTAATAATTTCAAATTATTATTTTTAATTTCCCTAATGATTTTCTTTGGATCTTGCAGAAACCAAGCATCTCAAAAGGATTTACAAGCGCCTATTTTGCAAGTAGAAAAATTAGCCAAAAACTCAGATCCTGAACTAGACCAAATCAGTCAAGTGGTAAGAACCATATTTCAAGATAGTAAAGGTAGACTTTGGTTTGGAACCCAAGGCGGTGCCTTTAAGGTTGAGGATAATTCTCTCATACATATTGATGATATAAAAGGTGAATCTGGTAAAGGAGTAACGATAAAAGAAATTACGGAAGATAAAGATGGAAAAATATGGCTTGGACATACCGATGGTGTCAGTAGCATTGATGGAGATGAAGTAGTAAATTATTATGAATCAGATGGCTTAATCAATATGGACGTTTGGAGTATTGCCGCAGATTCAAAAGGTAATATCTGGATAGGAACTATCGACGGAGCTTGTGTATTTAATGGAGAAGTGTTTACGAAATTTGAATTGCCCAAAGGAGAAATTGACCCGACAAGAGGAATTTCAAGTGCTGAAATTGTACATAGTATTATGGAAGACCGTAGCGGTACTTTATGGTTTAGTACGAATGCTGGACTTTTTTCGTATTCCGATAAAACGCTGATTAACGTCTCAGAAAAATTAGGGATTCCTACCAATTTTATTAATGAAATATTTGAGGATGAAAAGGGGGAGAAATGGATTTCTACGAAAACGGGTTTATACCATCTTACAGGAAACAAACTGACTAACATTACAAATGATAAAATAACCGGAGAAAAAGGGATTGGATGTATTGGGGAAGATGAAGACGGAAAAATTTGGTTTGTTGGTAATCAACATCATTTATATTCTTATGATAAGCATGAAATTATTGAATTTCAAAAAACAGAAGAAAATAAAGGTCCAGGGATTTTTGAAATTTTTAAGGATCAAGATGATAGAATTTGGTGTGTTGGTTTTGGAGGTGCCTTTAGATTTGAGAATGGGAAATTTATTAATATTAAAAAAGATGGACCATGGTAGCATGGAGTAAAGAGATTAACCTATTTTACCCAACCGAATCCGTTTAATGAACGTCTTTAATATTGAAGCAAAATTTTTCAAATAACTTCCTTCTAAAATCAATTCAAGATGAAATTTTTATTTTTTCTACTCCCCTTATTTTCCCTTATCGCTTGTTCAAATGGCGAAGAAATCCTTCAAACCTTTTTAGATTGTAACGAAACGGTAGAAAACTATAAGCCATATGAAGGTGAGGAAATAGATTGTCAATTCCATTTTGACTTAGCAGAATTTAATGGTAAAGAATATATAGAGCTGAAGGCACATTGCGCCGATTTGACAAGGCCTTTTGTATTCAATGAAAATTGTGAAGATATCTGTGGAATATTTCCAAGAGATGAAAATTCAGAATGTGGCAAATATTTAAACGGCAGAACCATAATAAGAACGATTTTAATAGAAAATTAGCATAAGTACTTGGTCAAAGTAAATGTTATTTCTAATATTTAATCAATAATTTTTTAGTCAAGGTTTTGTTAAATAAAAAAGTACTTTTATCATACTGGCATTTTTTCTTACCTTTAGCTTTCGGTAGTTTTTTTTGTTTTGATAGTAAAGTTTGTAAAACAATTCAATAGCAAAAAGTAAAACAAGAACTACCACCTTTGTAGCAACCCATTATTTAACCTTATAATTTCTTTTATGAAATCTAGAATATTTAATTTTATGATCCTGCTATTCAGCAGTTTATTTTTTATTGGAATGCCAACAAAAGGATATTCCGTAGTTGTTCCTTCTGGCAATGAAGTTCAAAAAACAAAATGTACTTCTAATATTTTTGCGCCGCTTGAAGTTGCGGATTTAGCAAAAATGAGTAGAAAACAAGTTGAGCGGAAGTTAGACAGAAAACTCAAATTCAAAGAGCGACTTACCTTTAAGGTGATGAAACGATATGCTAAGCGAATGGATAGACTTGGTACGGACGAAGATGCTTGTGCTATGCTCGAAAAGAAAGCCAAAGCAGGAGTTTTATTTGGTATCCTTGGTTTAATTATAGCAGGACTTATTTTTGGAATTCTCGCGATCATCAACGGATCGAAAGCCAAAAAATATGCTAGAGAAAATCCTACTTGTCCTGATGCTAAGAAACGAGGCAATCAAGGAACCGTAGGTATAATACTGGGAATACTCGATATCATTGGAGGAGCAATTATAATTGCTTTGATTCTATAAAAAATTTGAGAAGGAAAAAAATAGTCGTTAAACTGCTCGGATAGGGTAGCTTGCGGCTATTTTTGATTTTAGGAAAGAGAATACGATAATCCAAAAAGAACGATAAAAAATTGAACTTTCGAAAGTTTGAAGACCTAGAAGATTTAGAAACCCAAGTAAAAGCTGTTTTAGAAGAAGAGGATGAAGAGGAATAGAATATTTTATTTTGATTTTCGCTGTTATAAAAACCTATATTTGGGCAACAGGATAGCAACAAAGATAGAAGCATATGCTAAGCTTTGTTAAAAGTTTAATTCCCTAATAACCAATTCTATTAATGAAATTTGTAGCCCTCTCAGATACACATGGCTTTCACCGACAGTTAAACTTGCCAGCAGGAGATGTCCTGCTACATGCTGGTGATGTATGTGACCGTGGGAATGAAGTGGAGATTAACGACTTTCTAGTTTGGTTGGGAGCGTTGGATTTTGAGTATAAAATTATCATCAGAGGCAATCATGATGTTGATTTAAGATCAAAGCAATCTTTGCTAGATATTGATATGCCAGAAGGAATTGTTCAACTAAATAACTCAGGTATTTTAATTAAGAATATTCCCATTTGGGGAGTTCCTTATCCAACAAATGACGGTTCTGAAGATTGGGAATCTATTCCTTCCAATACTCGAATTTTAATGACCCACCAACCACCATATTCTATTTTAGATAAACCGCCATCTTCCCCCTCAAAGGGAAGTAAAAGCTTATTACGACATGTCAAATTAGTCAAACCTGACGTACATCTCTTTGGGCATATTCATGCAGACTATGGTCAAAAGAAAGTGGAGGAGACCTTATTTATCAATGGTTCAGCTTACAGACAAAGTAAAAAAATGATAGTGAACCAGCCAGTCGTTTTTTCTTTGGACTAAATAATTATAACCTGTTATAATCTAACTATGATTTATCAAAAAAATCTATTACTTCTAATGCTTGTTGTTCTATCGAACTTCGCTTTTAGCCAATCCATAAAGCAAGAAAAAATGCAGCAACTAAGCTACATGACCGGAGACTGGATTGGTACCTCAAAAGTCTACGAAAGTGGAGTAGTGACCAAAGAAGTCGCTGCCTTCGAAAAGATCTCTTACGACTTGGATAAAACCATTCTGGTCATTCAATTAAAATCAGAGAGTTTACAATTACATACCATCATTTATTACGATGAAAAAGACCAAACTTTTTATTACAATCCCTTTTCTAAAAACGGTGCACGAAAACTTCCCGCTGAATTTAAAGACAGACAATTTATAGTGCATGCTAGTGATAAAAAGCGTTTTATTTTCGCCTCAATGCAGGATGGAGGATTTAAAGAATATGGAGAAAAATTAGTGGATGGAAAATGGATGATTTATTTTGAGGATGTTTTTAGGAATGTGGAGTGAGGATAAATTCTCAGTGAGAAAAAGATCAGGCATAAGAGGGTTCTTACAACAGTATTTAAGGCAAAATTTTTTAAAATTTTCTTAGAAAATTATAAAGCTTATCTAGTCATAAAGCTAAAAGATCAACTAAGCATTTTGTTCTACGAATCATATTTTGCTTAATTTCTTTGCCAAATTTCGGATTCCTTTGTTGGATTGCGTATGGCACCAAAAAGTATGGTTTTTAAAGATATTTGAAAAATGAGTAAATAAAAAATCGCTTATTCTGAAAATTTGAATAAGCGATTTTTAAATATCAAGTCTTTAAAACAAATCCTCCAACAACCCATCCTCTACAAAATTAGGAACCGTCACCTTAAGATTTGGGGTACGCTCCATCTCTCTTTTAATCGCAAAAACAGCTCCTTCATTTCTCGCCCAACTCCGTCTAGCGATCCCATTATTTACATCATAAAAAAGCATGCTCTCCAATCGTTTAGCAGCTTCTGTACTTCCATCCAATAACATCCCAAATCCACCATTCATTACTTCTCCCCAGCCAACTCCACCACCATTATGAATACTGACCCAAGTCGCTCCACGGAAACTATCTCCAATCACATTATGGATCGCCATGTCTGCGGTAAATTTACTTCCATCATAAATATTAGACGTTTCTCGATACGGACTGTCCGTTCCTGATACATCATGATGATCACGCCCCAAAACGACTGGTCCAATCTTCCCATCAGCAATCGCATCGTTAAAAGCTCTGGCAATTCTAGTTCGACCTTCCGCATCTGCATATAAAATCCTTGCCTGTGAACCGACCACCATTTTGTTTTTCTTAGCGTCTTTAATCCAGGTAAGATTGTCTTGAATTTGTAGTTGTATTTCATCTGGAGCTTCACCCAACATCTCTTCTAATACTTGCGCTGCAATCTGATCCGTCTTATCCAAATCAGCTGGCTTTCCACTTGCACAAACCCATCTAAACGGACCAAATCCATAATCAAAACACATCGGCCCCAAAATATCCTGAACATAAGAAGGATACCTAAAATCAATCTTATTTTCGTTCATAATATC
>CALGJS010000081.1 GCA_937927835.1 uncultured Saprospiraceae bacterium
TTTTAAAAACAATTATCTAAATTTTCGGACTTATATATCCTTAATTTTTGTCCTTTTCTACCTTATTCCGACGGTCTATGCCCAGAATACGAAATCAGTTGAATGGGACCGATTTGACCAATCAGAAAATGTAAAGCCTGCCCCGCTGTGCCACTACAACTTTTGTTGCTCGTTTACACGTCACGTGTAGAAACGAAAACTTAGACAGACTTTCTTGCGAGAATAAAATCAAATATTCCCGTTTTTTGTATTTACACAGCTGTTTAAAACGAGCACACTGATTTTAATTAATTGTGATAAATAGTTAGAATTACTGACAAGTAATGTCCTCGCTGTTACACGACAAAATATAACGAAACCTTATCTAAATTTTCTGCTGACCGTTGGTTGTAGATTCAAAATATTACGTACTATTAGAGACCTTAGAACTTTCAAATTATTTTACCTAAACTAAAGTCTAAATAACAACAAGGTTTGCATGCGCTACAAAATTTTAGACCAAAAAGGCTTAAACCAACTGCAAGCTCGAAATAGATTTGCTGGAAAGAATTTGGAATGATGAAGGTTTTGTGTTTATGGGGAGGTAAACGTATTTTCGTATCTAGGCGTGGACGCCTAAACTAGCGACAAAACTTTTTAGTGTGGAAGGAGGAAAGTTGTGGTGTCATAGCGGGGATATCGCTGCTGTCCCTTGCTGGGAATAACGCTTTTTGCTTCTGACAATCCTTCTGAGATAATTTTGGGGAATTGGGAAATAATTTACTTTTTATCTGCGAGGATAATTTAAAAAATTAGTATTTTGAAAACGTCAGAATATAGAGAGCTTGTTATTATAGGAAATAGCTAATTTCCCAGATCATGGGCTTATTCTTTTTTTACGAACAGATTTTTGCAACCTGAAATTATGGATTTTTTTAAAAAAATAAGGTTACGACCAAGGACCATCTTGGCAATTTTTGGACTGGTATTTTTGACCATTCAGGTGAAAGCAGACAGCTGGCAAGACCCTGCTTGGATTGAAATGATCTATCGGTCGGATGTTATTGCACTAGTGGAGTACTCTTCGGGTGGGGACTTTCGTGCGATGGCAAAACCACTGGTAATTTATAAAGGAGAGTTGAAGTCAGAGGAAATCTGGATTTCAGGATTTAGCAATCGTTATGGTCCCATCGATTCGATGAGCCCCGGCGATCGGTATTTGGTCTTCCTCCGGTATAATGAACCTACGGAGCGGTCGCTAGCATATTGGCAAAAACAAATAAAGGAAGACCCTGAACTTACAACTTATTACGAAGCAATCAAGGCGGGTAAGACATACCATGTCTGGTCGCCAACTGCCGGAGATTTAAAAGTGAAAGGGGAAATGGTACAATACGATTTGCTCCAGACGACTTATTACGGACTTCAGTCTTTTTATCCACTGACCGAATTTGAAACTTTCTTAAGAGCCACCACCCAAAAAGAGAATACTGAATTTTACGGACAGACTTTAAAGAAGGTCAGAAATAATGCTACCAAGGAGATTACTGCCCAGTACTTGAGGATGCTTTACCTAACTAGTTATAATTCTTTTGTTCCGACTTTTATAACAATTGCAGATGGACAACTGCCGGAATCCTGTTATGCTTTGGCTCAATTACTCGGTAGAATCCAGGATGAAAAATCACGGGATTTATTGATCCAGCTGCTCGATCATAAAAACAGTATAGTACAAGGGGAAGTGGTTAGACAGCTTGCCAATCAGGACCCTCAATTAATTGGCCCCATTCTTTTAGTTCATCTGGATTCGGCGGGAATCGGTGGAATTTATCCTTCAAATATAATGGATCCAGTAAGGAACGAAATTGATGGAGGGAAGATTGAAATTATAAAGACACTGGGTCAGATCAAATATAAACCTGCGGCAAAAGCCTTGTTACCGCTGCTCGAAACCGAAGATGATGACCTGTTTAAATTGGTCCTTGATGTGCTCATCCAGCTTGATAACCGGGATTTTGTTCCCTACCTAAACGAGCATCTGAAAAATAAAACAACCTCCCTTCTTTTGGATATCTGCCAGACTATCACAGAAAATGATTTAAAAGAATGTAAGCCGGCATTGATGGATTTTATAACAAATCATAACAGAAATGTTTTTAACGGTTATGAATATACCATTTCCTACTATACCGGATTGGCTCATTTTAATGATCCCGAAACAATAGATTTCCTATTGAAAGATTTTGAAAACATGGTGATAAATAATGACACGCTGCGTAGCGATGCCTTGAACGACTGGACCAGGGAATACATTGAAACCTTTAAAGAAATGAAAAATACGGACGCTAGACCACTTATTTATAAATCCTTGGATAAATGGTTTGGCCTCAACTATGATTTTGCCCTCCATCCCGAATTATTCGAAATAAAAAGAAACCTAGAAGAAACCATCAATCAAAAGTCGTTAGTGTCCTTAAATGGGGACGGCATCAAAAAAATAGAAACAATTGTGTTCCTCACTAATACGGAAGATTACGGTCCAAATTTCATACCCATGTACGACCAAAGTATTTTGATTACCTTGGCGTATACCACGGGATTTGATTCGAATGGCACCGATGAAATTTGGACGAAACTTGATGCAGTTAGGGAGCAACTAAGCAAGGATTTAGATATTCCCGTTAAAAAAATCGGATCGCGAAAGAGTTCCTACGTTTCCAATATTGATGATAGATTTGATAATACGATTGATTGGTCTCCAATGATTAAATTTTACAAGTACGCAAAAGCCTTACCCAGCGAGCAGGATTTACGATTTTTGAAAGCACTCGCTCAAAACGGTTTCGCAAAACGTGAATTTGATATAAAGCAATTGGAAAAGACGATTAAAGAGATAGAAGTGAAACTGGGGAAATAAATTTTAGAATGAACTTTAAGGTTTTTAGAAAAACTAAAGATGAAAGAATACCTTTTAAATGTTACCGGATTCGAGGTTCCAGATGACTTTGTGGAATTGGCTCATAAATTTGAGATTCAATTTGGAAATAAAGAAAAGGCTTTAGAGAAAATCGGAGCTTATATTGGTTTTGACTTTATTGTTAATCTGAACGAAGTAAGAGGATATGAATGTGTACCGTTTGAAGCTCAACTGCCCTTAAATACTGGAGGAGATGGGGAGCACATGGGATGGTTGGATATTGCACCCGAGCTAAACGATTTTAAAAAACCGTTTGTTACCCGCTGTGCCACTACAACTTTTGTTGCTCGTTTACACGTCACGTGTAGAAACGAAAACTTAGACAGACTTTCCTACTAAGATGAAACTAAATATTTCCGTTTTTTGTATTTACACGGCTGTTTAAAGCGAGAACACTAATTTTAATTAATTGTGATAAATAGTTAGAATTACTGACAAGTAATGTCCTCGCTGTTAAACGACAAAATATAACGAAACCTTATCTAAATTTTCTGCTGGCCGTTGGTTGTAGATTCAAAATATTACGTACTATTAGAGACCTTAGAACTTTCAAATTATTTTACCTAAATTAAAGTCTAAATAACAACAAGGTTTGCATGCGCTGCAAAATTTTAGACCAAAAAGGCTTAAACTACATAACGATTACAGTAGTAGATTGGATTGATCTTTTTACAAGAAAAGCACTAGTTGATATAGTAACCACCAACTTAGCGTATTGTAGAAACAAAAAAGGCTTAAGAATATTTGGGTATGTATTGATGTCTAGCCATTTGCATCTGATCGTGAGAGCAGCAGCAGAACAAGAGCTATCGACGATAATTAGAGATTTTAAATCGTATAGTGCCAAGCAAATACTTCAATTTTTAAAAGAGTCAGAAAGTAAGGAAAGTAGAAAAGAGTGGCTATTAGATCATTTTCGGAATGCAGCAAAATTGGATGGTAAAAATAGGAATCATAAGGTTTGGCAAAATGGCAATCGTCCAATTGAGTTGTATACTCCTAGAGTGATTCGACAAAAGCTAGATTATATATGTAAGCAGCAAAATGGTTGAGAACAGGTGCCTGTTGGTAGGCACCTGTCCGTACCTTTTGTAAAATTTTCAACCGTCCATTATTTAATTGAATAATCTTCACCGATTAAACTTATTTGGTCATCACCTCTCATTAAGGTGCTTCTCTTACTTTTTCCAATCTCTTGCATTTCTTCGGTTGTGGAGTTGTAACTATAAATAACATTATTCGCAATAAAAACAGTATATTCTGTTAAGGGTATTTTCCAACAATCATCAGCAACAAAGTCTAATAGTTTTTTTGCCTGTTTTGTTGAAGTATCAAAGACAAAAGTTCCTTGTTTTAATAAGTCCTTTGAATTTGTAAAAATAATTTTCTCATTGTTTACCCAAACAAAGTTCCCAAAGTTTTCATATGAAATATTGTAAGTTTCATAATCCCAAATATTATTAGGCTGGGCGAGTGTTTCCCATTCACCGGTAGTTATGTCCTTATAAACTAGTTTAGTAGGGTTATGTGCCGTAAAAATTATTTTGTGGTCAAAGAATATTTTTCCTCTTCCATAATTGTGGCTAAGACTTGTTTTTCGACTATCCCACATAGTGTTTGATGGCATTATGAAGAGTGGTTGAGATTTTCTGTCTTCCCAAGAATAGACTAATAAATCAGAATGATTATTTGTCCCAACACTTTGAGTCCTTAAAATCAATTTTTTATTTTTATCGATCGGACTTAAAAAACTGAATGTGTTATAGTCGTTCCAGTAAATTTTTTGGCGTCCTCCTTTTCTGGTTTTTATCGTTCCGGATATAGCGTTAGTTTCAAAGTCATAAATTACGCTCTTACTAATACCATCCTTATTGATTTGCATAGGGATAAATCTACCTGTTGGAGAAATTTCGTTACTTTTTCGTCCATCATTTACTATTTCTTCTGGTAGATAATTTACTTCTTTTTTCTTGGTATCTATCAAATACTTTTTATCATAAGTACCATTCGGACCAGGAATAATAATTTTATTATCATACCAATAGAGGTAATTCAAATAAGTGCTTTTAAATATCCCTAAATTCGTGATTTGTTCCGGCGCTTCAAATGCTTTGGTGGTGAAATTAAAATCGCTCCTGTGTAAATCTCCATTTTCACCAAGATGGTATATTCCCAACTTGGAGCCAGGTGACCTTTTACCGTTATTTTTTTTCCTTTTTTTAAATCTGGTGTATAAAATTGTAAATAAGTATTAGAATATCTTTGCCCTTTATATGCAATTGAACCGTCACTTAACTTTTTTAGGTAACCATGGTATGGTTCTGTGGAAACTACTTTTCCGTCTCGAACATCAATAAGTTCACCTAGGTGATTTCTGATTAAATAGTTTAATTCGGTAGATTCGTTTTTACCTTCGTTGAGTTCACTTACCGTCAGCGTTCCATAATTATCTTGAGCATAATTTGTGGAACATAGAATTAGCAAAGTGATAATATTTAATAATTTTTTCATTTTTCATTTTTTTTTGGTGAATAAGAATTGCTTAAAAATTTATACATAATTTAAATCATCAGAGACATAGTAATCATCTGAAGTAGAACTTGATTGAGTTGTTTTTGTAAGAAGTTTAAATAGAATGATTTCGGATACCATAATCAAAAAGTACATTCCGAATGGCACAAAGAAAGCCCAGTAAAACCCTGCGAAGTAAAAACTTGTGGCAGCACGCATACTAGCGGGTAAAATTTCAAAAGTATTTCTATCTAGTTTTGCCAAATTAATTTGACTTAGAAGTACAAGAGGTTCTGCGATCTCTCCTCCAGTAGGCGACACTACATCAAGAAAAGATCCTAAAAGCAATACATTGAAAGAGGTCATTATACTGCCTTTCATCCCACTAGCTGCAGATGGATTAGATGCGATAACGGCATCTTCTAAAGATGCATTCGACTTATCTAAAATATGCGTATTGCAAAAAGACTGCATCTGAGGTAGGTAATTCTCTGCATAATCGATAATAGGAGTGGTTGTCTGTTCGATCCATCCCTCTGCCGTGTTGTGTGCACCATAGATACCTCCTTGAGTGACTCCCATGGTTAGAAAAGCGAGTGGCAATACGAGGTAATTACATTTGGCGACAAATGACCAAAGCGCGTTAGAGCGATGAAAGGTGCCTCTTTTTTTGGCTCTACGGATGATCATACATCCGATTATAAATCCCATGATTCCACCGCCAAGGCCGTATAAAAATATGCTACTTAATAGATCAGAAATGATGTAAGCGAAGTCTTGAATATATGCATTGATTGTTTCCATGATTGATGATTTTAAATTTTGTGAACAATTAATTTTGCTCATTAGTCATCAACAGGAAAGCTTAGGTACTCATAGTTTTCTAAAAAAATATATTTTTTTATTGAAGTGTTTGATTATCAGGTGTTTATTTTTTATAAAAAAAGAACAGCAGTATAAAAATGAATGGAATAAACCATATCCAGACGGGATATTGATTAGAGATTTCGATAGGACTCATATCTCCAATAGGGATGAATGCAGCCCAGAAGTAAGGTTCCGGACTAGTACTATTTTCAATGTATTCTAATTTAGCTTTTCGTAACGCGGCATCTTTAGATTGTTTTCCATCTTTTATATTAGCATAAAAATAACTCATAATTTCTGAGGTCTGTTGGTCATTCACACTCCATAGCGTGGTGATAATACTTTTAGCTCCGGCATAGGAAAAACCTCTTGCTAAACTGATGATACCTTCTCCTCGTTGCATTTCTCCAATTCCTGTTTCACAAGCACTGAGAACGACCATGTCAGCATTTAAATCCAGTTCATAAATTTCTCTATTATATAGCCATTCATTTTCAATACTATCTTTAGTATTATAAAAAGCTAGAAAAGAATAATCTCCTACTTTATCGTTGGCTTTACCATGAGTAGAAAGATGTAAAATTTGATATTCACTTGCTTTCTCTACAAAAGCAGCTTCAGTTGCCATGGTTCCTGTTAATATATCTCCTCCGATAATTTCTTGAATTCTTTCAACCTCAGAAATATTATATAGTAATGCTCCCAATCTATTTTTTTCATTGGTTAGGTCAATATTTCGAGCCGCTAATAATAAAGTATCTGTATTATCTGATTCAAAACTAGGAGCTAATGCAAGAAAATTCTTATCTGGTATAGAAGCATGTTTTTTATTCCTCATTTCTTTCAATAAAGTAGCGGAGTATGCAATACTGGTTTGATAGTCTTTTAGTAAATATGGAAAATCACGTGGATTATCATTGTTTTCAATTGGCGAGGTGAGTAATGCATCGAAGGGTATGTAGCCTAGTACTCCGTCTGGGATGATGATTAGTTCTGATTGGTCAGGAAGTAATTCTTTTACTGGGAGTATCAATTTTTTGTAAAGTTGATAAGAGGCAGTTGTATATTGTAAATTAAGGCTATCTAAAATATTTTGAGATAAATATTCTCCTAAAAAAGGTTTATAGATTCCATTTCTCATTTGTTGGACTAATTCATTGAGAGGGAAGTCTTTAGGTGTTTCATTAATATGAATTTTGTTTTTAGAAATAAGGAGGCTGTAGATATTAGTCTCTCCAACAAAAAAATTAAGTATTGCTTGATTATTATTAATGAATTCTTTTTGTATTTCTTTGATACTGACTAGAGATGTATCATATTGTAATCTATAATAATTAGGATAATTTTCTTTTAATTCATTTTGAAATGAGTCCAGTGAAATAGTAGCCTCCGCCAGAAGATTATTATATTCAGCAATGACAGAATCTTGTTTATTTCTATCGTTTAGATTATTCTTATTTATAAATCTTGTTTTTTCTAATTCTGATATTATAGTTTTCAAACTATCCTCTTTAATTAGTATTGATTCAGAAACTCTTTTTATTTTTTTTGCCCCTGATTTATAAAAAGATTTATAAAGGTTAATAGATTTTTTTTGTTCAAAAATATGATTTATTTGATAGGTATATTTTCCTGAATTATCAAACTCTTTTTTATAAAACAATATAGCTTTTTCATAGAGATGACTAACGAGAATAGTCCATCCATCAATATTAAGATTATCATTTGAATAAAATTTTTTATACAAAATCATTTCAAGAGCTATGTTTAAATAATATTCTAAATTATGTTTTAATAACATTTGAGAATTCTCTTGTTGCCTTAAAAGGATTTCAATAATCAAGTTTAGATTTTTAAGAGCTTCAAGTTCTGAAATGATATAAGGAATATCTTTTTTTGAATTACATCCTAAACTTTTTAAGGAGGATTGGAAATAATTCATCGCAATTGAATCTTGTTTTTGATTAAAATAATCTCTTCCAAGATTATAATAACAGACTGCAACATTATAGTTTTCTTCTCCATAGCTTTCTTTATATATTTCATATGCTTTTTTCTTATAAAGTTTAGCTTTTTTATAATTTCCTTTATCAGCGTATAAATTCCCAATATTTAAACAAATTTCAGCGTGTTGAGGAGTATTCTCTTTTAATTGTTTAGAGTCATAGATCGCTAATACTTTTTTATATGACTCTAAGGCTTTTTCTGGAAGATTATTCTTTTTGTAAAGAATACCTATATTTTGATATATAGTGCCAACTACAGGCATAAACCTATTTTGGAATTTATTTTCTAAGGTCTCAGCCCCTAGATTATAATGATAAATAGCTTTTTCATAATTGTTCAAACTATTATAAATGTTTCCTATGTTAATATTTGTATAAGCTACATTTTTAAGATTCCCTAATTTTTTATCTACATAGGATGATTTCTGAAAGTAGGTTAGAGCTGATTTTAAATCATTTAATCTATAATAAATAGTACCTATTGTGCTACAGGCTATTGATACATCAGAATGATTATTTCCAAATTTTTCGGTGTATATGTATAAAGCTTTTTTCGCGTAATCTAAAGCCTTTTTATATTGACTATTTTTTCTATAAAGAATTGCTAATTCAATATGATTATCAGCAATTTTTTCATGGTTAGGACCATATGATTCAATTTTTATTTGGTAAGCTTCTTCTAGGTATTTAATAGCTTTTTCATTATCTCCTAATCGAACGTATAAGCCTCCAATATTTTCTTTTATAGTTCCAATACTCTTATGATCAGCTCCCTTAGTCAATGTTGTCATTTCGATGGCGGTAGTATAGCTTGATAAAGCTAAATCAGATTTTCCATCATTCTTATATATATTGCCTAATAAGTTGTAAATGGATATTAGTTTCGAAGAATCTTTTTCAGATAAGCTCTCCAGAATTTTTTTACTTTCTAATAATAAAATTTCTGCTTTGTCGAAATTATTGTTATTATAATAATTTTTACCATCATTCATTTTACTAATTGCGGTACTTCTTTTTAAAGAATCAATAGAATTTTGATTTTGAAATGCCTTACTAGATTGAAACCCCAGCAGGATAAATAAGAAGATTAGAACAAGCTCTAGGGAAATAGATTTTCTCATATATTAGATTAATATGCGTTTGAAAAAAATCTATTTGTTTGGGTAAGAGGTAAATATATTTATAATCTGATATAATTTACGAAAATAAAGATTCTTTCGTAAAATTATTTTTAGATTTTGATGAAGACAAATTTATGAAACAATCCACTTGAATACTTCAGCGAGATCTTTCGCCGCTTACCTACTATAAAAGTCACCGAACTAGACCAACTCTTCTCCGTGAACTGGACAAAACATCCAGACCATATTTTAGACAAGCCCGCGGCCGTGTTCGTGAGTTAAAAAAATTAAAGCACCTCTATAATCTTTTTTGCTAAAGGACCATATCTTCCATTTTCTTTTTGAATATCCATTAAAATTTGGACTCCGTTTTTATTGTTCTCCGTTTTTATTAAAGCAATTCCTTTAAAAAAATGTACCTCTTCTCTAATCCTGTTCGGTGTGTCAGGGTCATTCTCAATTTTTGTGAATACATCGATGGCAGATTGGAAATCTTCTTCTAAAATATAAGCATGTCCTAAATTGACCTTGGCTCTTGTATTCTCAATTTTAACGTCAGAAGAAAAGGTTGAGAAGTAACTAATCGCATCTTTCGCTTTTTCTTTGTTTCTCTTTTCCAAAATTTGGAGATAAGGTTGTTTAAAGATATTATTCCCTTCATCACCTTTTTGTAAAAGGGTAACGGTATATTCTAATTTTGCACCTTCGTATGCTTGAGCCAATATATTTGGTTGAGGTGTGATAAAGTTAGGCACTATTATACCAATAAATAATAAAAGACTGGCGGCTATTGCTAAAATTGGTAAAAGATATCTTTTTTTATTAATCAATTTTACCTCTTTAGTTTCAGGAGTACTCTTCTGTGAGGTCTCGGACGTTTCCAGTTTTTTTTTCCACGATGCAGCCTTCGTCCGTAAGTCATCTTCTTCCATCTGATCGATGATGTCAAATTCTATTCTCTGAAGAGCTAGTTCCTTGGCTAATACTTCGTTGTTCGTTAGTTCTTTTTCAAAACTTACACGATCTTCTTCTGATAAACGGTTAAATAAATAATCTTCTATAAGGTCAAAATGTTTCATAATTTCTTTTTATAAATTCCATAATTTAGGATTATCCTCAATCAAGGATCTTAATTTTTCTCTACAGTTAAAGAGTTTATTTTTTACACTTGACTCCTTTATTGAAGATTTAATAGCGATCTCTTTTATCTTTAAATCTTCCCAATACTTTTGTCGCAGAACGGTTCTACACTTTTCTGACAGCTTCTCATATACGCTTTGTTTTAATTGAGTTTCATAAAGTGCTAAGTCATTTAAAAGAGAGGAGTCGTCATAAACCGTATCAGGTTTTAAATATTTTATCTCAGTTATATATTCATTTTCCTGCGCGGTCTGTTTTTTTTTCTTCTTGAGGCAGTCAATTGCCTGGTTAAAGCAAATTCTAACAAAATACGTTCTGAGACTGCTTTCTCCTTTAAATTTATTAAAAACTATATTTTTTCTTAGTGCCATAAGACTATCTACAAAAATAGATTCTGCTTCTTCAGAGGAATCTATGTAGTGATTTATTTTTGAAAAACCCATTTTTCTATATTCCGTATCATGGTAAAGATACTTCATCATTTTCTCCTGTTCCGAAGGCGAAGATTTTATTCCTCGTATTATTTCCTCGTCTGTATAAGTTGTCCTCATATCATTAGTAGTATATTTAACTAAAAAGTACTCAAAAATACAATATAAGTATCAATCACCGTTTTAGAAAATTTATTTTCTAAAACGGTGATTGCTTTATTCTAACTGATGTAAATTTTCATAAACTGAGGGAGTCAAAAGTTTTTTTTTATTTTTTAAGGATTTGATGAGTACCTAATGTCTTTGTTTGTAGACTAATAGGGAAAATAATTTAATAACAATCTAAATATCCAAAAAATGAAAATCAAATCCCTCTTAATCACTTTGGTTCTCGCTTTTATCTGTCTAAGTGGAATCGATGCACAGGAAACCCAAACAAAATATTATTTTTTTGACAGTGACTGGAAAATTACTACCAGTAAAGACTATACTTTTTATCGTAAAGTTGAAGTATATAAAAACGGTAGTTATGCCAACCCTATTGTTGATTACTATCGTAATGGTCAGATACAATGTATCGTTCGATCAGATGCTTTTAATCTTACCAGTGGTGCGAACTTCTTAGATGCGGGAGGTAAAAATGGAGATATTGCTTTCTACAACAAATCGGAGGAATTAGTTGCTTACCGAAGGTATGTAAATGGTAAGCTAGTAGAAGAAAGAAAGCCTCAAGTACAAGAAGATTGGTTGTCTGCACAAAACGTACAAGCAGGACTAGAAATGGTGTATACAGCGTATCAACTTTATAGACTGGTTAAAGGCAAGTAATTGAAATTAATATTCGGAACTGTTTAGCAATCAATAATTCTTTACTAGTGTCATAAGGATTATTGATTGTTATATTCAATGTATTATGTGATGTTATTTTTGATCATGTTTTTTGAATATTTAATTCTCTTTTGTAGATTAGCTGCTTTATTAGTAAAACCAAGTGATAAACCCTTCCTATGCGAAATGATTTTTTTTCGATAAGACTACTCTCCTTAGTTGCTTTATTATCAAGTATTATAATCTTCGGATTTAAAAGTCAACAACCAGACATCCAAAATTCTAGGGATGAAAAAGTGAATTCTAAAGATTTAGCGTTGAAAGGAACAATTGAGGATAGTTTGATTGTTAAGGTGTTATTAGATAATCTAGATTCTGCAATTGTCTTGTCAGATTATGAAGAAGCATTAGTAATCATTGATTCCATTGAAGAAATCCGATCAGAGTTTCATGAAAAGACAGACATTGAAATTGTCGAAATGTATTATTTGAAAGGAGATGTTTACCTTAAAAAAAATGATTTCGAAAATGCTTTCGAAAACTTGAATATTTACCTTGAGTTATTAGACGTTAAAGAGGATAGTATAAGGTTTGCAGATGCATACTATACATTTGGTATATACTATTCAAAGCAAGGCCAGTATGATAGAGCCAAAAAGTATTATTTTGATGCACTTCATATTTACAGGTCAAGGCTTGGAGAGATGCATGCCAAAGTCGGAGCTTCTTATCATAACATTGGATTTCATTTTCAACAGGTAGGAAATTTTGAAAAAGCCTTAGAGTTTAGTAATAAGGCATTAGAGGTTAGGTTAAAAGTATTATCTGAAAATCATCACGATATTGGAATGACTTATCACAATATCGGTAATGTTTATTTATCGATGCATGATTATGAACGAGCCTTAGAATTTACCCAAAAAGGATTAGATGTCAGGTTCAAGAGTTTAGGTCAGAACAATCCACTGATTGGTGATAGTTACATAAATCTTGGAATAATAAATCAGGCATTAGGAAAAACCTTAAATATTTTAGAAAATTATGATCAAGCTCTAAATATTTATTTAAATAAATTTGGAAGAGATCATAATAGAGTAGCTACAGTATTGCAACAAATTGGTTTTTTCTACGCTTCCTCAGGTGATCTGAAAAAGGGAATAGATTACCTTGAACAAGCCCTGGTTATCAAGAAGAAGGTATATCCGCATGATCATATAGAAGTTGGGATAACTTATTATAATTTAAGCAGCCAATACTCTGATGATAATAATATTGAAAAGAGTATTATTTATGCACAAAAAGCTCTAAATATATTCTCTGAACGCCTTGGACCCAATCATCCATATATTCCAATCGTACTAAATAGTATAGGTAATAGGTACATTCAAAAAAATGACTATCCATCTGCTTTGAGATATGTAAAAAATGCGTTGAAAATAAAAGAAGAGATTTTAGACAAAAAGAATTTCAGCTTAAGCCATTCTTATGCAAGTTTAGGACATGTTTATCATAAAATGGAAGAATACGATAAAGCTATTCTATTTTATAAAAAAGGAGAAGATATTGTTATATCGAATTTTGGGAATAAGCATCAAGATATTGCAAGTTTTCAACATAATTATGGTAAGATTAAGCATTCATTAAAGTTATATGAAGAAGCAATTACGTTTATTAATAGGTCGATTTCTATAAGGCTTAATAGTCAGTCACCAAACTTTAAAGAGGTGATAAATTCCTACTTAGAATTAGCCTCTGTCTATGAAAGCAAGGAATCTTTAACTGAAGCAATCGAAATAAATGACGAAATTTTAAGGTTACTGAGTTTTGACTTGAATAAAGAAGAAAATGAATCTGAGTCTGGTATTTACCTTTCAAGGGCTCTAAGTCAGAGAGCAAGGATATTAGAGCAAATAGATATAGACGAAAATTTATTATTGATTCAGAGACTTCAGGAAAAGTCATTTTATTCGTTAATTGACACTGGGAAAAAATATCAAAATAATAGTTTTAAACAGGAAATAATAAATTCATTACATCCAATTACTGAACAGTTATTATCTACGAATAATCGACTATTTAGAAAAACTAATGATGCTACCTATAATTATAAATCTTTTGAGGCTATTGAGCAAGGTAAAGCATTGATACTTAAAGGTGCTCAGAAAAAGAATTCTATTAGGAAAGTAGAATCGGTCCCCGTTTTTTTAACAGATAAAGAAAAAGAGATTAAAGTAGAAATAGCGCAACTTGAGAAGGAATGCTTTCAAGAAATAGCTGTGTCTTCTAGTGAAAATAGTAAGGATTCCATTTTTGCTATTTGTTCAACCAGAAAATTTGATCTACTTCAGTCTTTAGATTCTATCTATCAAATTTTCAAAAGCGATTACCCAGAATATTATAGTATTACTTATAATCCAATAGATAAGGCTGCTTTTTCAAATTTTCAAGAAAATATATTATCTGTAAATCAATCGTTACTGAATTACTTTGTTGGAGAAGAGAAGATTTTTATATTTATTGTTCAGTCAGGATATGGGGAATTAATTGAAATAGAGAAAGACTTTCCCTTGGAAGAGTTGGTAGAAAAACTAAGGCAAAGTATTTATTTTCCATTTAGTAATCCCGATCTTCCCCAAACAACTTTAGATAGTCTAAAAGCTCAATATGCACGGGTCGCCCACCAACTTTATCAAAAGTTATTAGCCCCAATTGAAAAATTTACAGAAGGCAACGATGAATTGATTATTGTTCCGGATGGTTTGCTGGGATATATTCCGTTTGATGCATTGTTGACCTCTCCAGTCACAGATACAGATACTTATCGTGATTACCCTTATCTATTAAAAAAATATCAGACTAGTTTTGCTTATTCTGCCACCTTACTTCAAGAGATGCAGAATAAAGAACATTTTAAAATGGCGACTAAAGATTTTCTCGGAGTTGCGCCATTATTTAGAGGCGCAGCGTCAGATTCGATTATCTACGCTTCCAGATACATTGATTACGCTGATGAAAGAAATAGACTAGGAGCGCTAAAAGAGAATAGGGCTGAGGTGATAAATTTACAGAAAATATTAGGTGGTGATTTGCTAATCGATACCGCAGCTACTGAATACAATTTTACGCAGGTAGCTGGAGATTACAGGATTCTTCATCTATCTACACACGGAAAAGCTAATGATAAAGTGGGTGATTATTCTTTTCTCGCATTTTATGAATTAGAAGATAGTATTGAGAATGAGTGGTTGTATAATCGGGAGTTATATGAACTAGAGCTCAATGCAGATATGGTGGTGCTAAGTGCTTGTGAAACAGGTATTGGGGAATTACAACGAGGGGAGGGGATTATCAGTCTGGCCAGAGGTTTCTCATATGCCGGTGCAAAAAGTATTATTACTTCTCTTTGGAATGTAAATGATAAAACGACGCCGGAGTTAATGAATTACTTCTATTCCAATCTTAAAAAAGGACATAGTAAGGATCAAGCACTGAGGGAAGCCAAGCTTACATATATTAGTTCTTCAACTCCGAATCCAGAACCTTATTTCTGGGCAGCATTTATTCCTATTGGAGATATGAAACCGATTAAGTTTCAGAAGAATAGATATCTCTGGGCCTGTGGAGGAACTGTACTTATCCTATTGTCTTTATTCTTTTTCTACAGACGAAAAGTCGCTTGATTAAAAATATTTTTTTCTTTTTTTTCAAAATTTGTGAGTACCTATTCCTTCTTTTAAAGACTAATGGGTAAAAACATCTTTTTAATATTTTGAACCTACTCAACATTGAGTGTGGAAGCGTACCATCATTTTTAGCAATGGAGTATTCAGGATATGAAATCAAGAAATGGGATAATAATAATTCTAAAGTTTCACGATCTGCATTATCATTCTATCATTCAACACAACCAAGAAGTTTACATAAAAATTTTACGATATGGAATTCAATAAATTCAATAAATCTATCCCTGTTTATTTGCTAATTTTGATATGGATATTGACGCTATTTTTTAGACCAGTTGAAGATTTACCTTTCACCTATTTTACTGGTTTTTTAGATGCAATAATAAGTAGAAGTAAGTTTCAGATAGTTATATTTGGATTGCCTGTACTAACGCTGTTAGCACTAACATGGACTTATATTCAATTTAGAATTAAGCCCGCAAAAGTATCGGAACGGACAGTATACTTTTTTGGGAAAGCATCTCTAATTATCAGTCTAATATACAGTACGGTTATATTATTACTTGATAAGATTTACTCAGGAATAATGCACTACTCAAGAGCGAAGGCTAAGAGTCATTGGGGCGTGGATGTTAATGGAGACGTTGTGGATGAGATAGCTTTGATATTTTACTGGTTTAACATATTTGTTCCTATCTTATATTTCCTGTTTTTGTTTTTTTTCAGGAAGGCTAATTCAATGGAGAAAGATAATAGATGAGTTTAATGTTTGAAAAATAATAATAAACCTTTAAATTAATTTCAATAAAATGGAAAGTCAATTAACCTTTAAATACAGTTCATTTTTTATAAAGTCTGGATTGCTTATATCAGTAAGCACTCTAGTTCTTTTATTATTCTCTTTCTATTTTGAGTATAAAGTTTTTATAACTATCGATAACTTAGGTACAAATGAGCTATACTTTATTTATTATCTCCAGAGAATTTTACTCTTTATTGGGGCAGCACTCAGAATTGGTTTTTGGGTACTTATGGCATGGTATTTTTCAAATCATTTGCTAGACAAATCCGTAAAAATCTTTTATGCTATAATTGTGTTTGAAGCTTTTTTTTATTTCACTCAAAATGAAATGTTAAACAATATGTTAGAGAGCGAGATAATGATGACACTTTTTGCATATTTCAAAAAGGTAGTAATCGAGTTTCTATTATTCATATTTTATTTTTTTGCAGGTATGAAATTACGTAAGCTGAAAGAATTTCAAATACTAGGATGGTTTGTACAACTGGTTCTTGCACCTTCCCTTCTTGTTCACATCTACATTAATTGGGATTTTACATTTTTTACTCCCTGTATTTATAACTTAATGGTGATTGTCACCTCTATTGTTTTTGTTACTACGTTTGTCTCATTAAAAAGAGGACACTTAAAAACATAGAATTTTTTTAAATAACTTTTTATGAAAAATATAAGCGTAGCGTTATTTATGGTAGTAGCATTGATAATTTTTGGCTGTTCTGATAACTGCCACTCTGAACCTCTTAATGCAGAGGAATTAACTAATCTTTTCAACTACTGAGTCAGGATCGGGACCACTTTACTTGCTCCTTTCACTTTCACCAAAACGATAAATCTCTTTCGATTTTTCCCACCAAACCCTACCAAATCCTCAATGAATTTTCATATCTTTATTATCCCCCCTTTAAATCTAGTTAGAATCATGATGTAGCCAAATAATCCTGATAATGGTATAATAAAAATCACTTGGTGTACCATGGTTGTGGTGTTTTTTGGTGATTTACCCAATGAAGTATTGATGATGTAGTGATTTTTTATAAAAACTACCTGTTTTTACACAACTTTGATTCATTAACAGGCAAACATTCGAAATTATATTCTGAAAAAGAAATTTCATTCTAAAAATCAATTCACTGACTACTAAAGTGCTTGATATTTTGATTAGGTTCTTCTTTGGCCATTTTTAGGCTAAAAGAAGCCTTCTTTATATTAAGGAGTTTATCATTCTGTCTATTGAAGCAACTTCCTACCAATGCGACTAAAAAATATTTTGACCTTTGTTTTTTTGGTAATCTTACTATTAAAACCTGAACTTGGTCACAGTCAAGAAACCATCACTAGCTGTCAAACAGTAACGGATGCTCTAATTGGACCCGATAGAAATGACTTTGTACATAACCCAGCGAATAATAGTCCAATCAATGAAGGTTATTTACATAATTTTGCTCCTCCTGAATTACCCTGCTGGCTTGACGGTGCACCATTAACTTCTCTGGTCGTAAATATTGATCTTATGACCATAATGGGTTCGCCAGGCCTTTGTATGAATTTCCAAACTTTTGGTAATGTATTGATGAATAATTGCCCATTGACAACAACTGCAATTTGTCCAATTGAGCAAGAGGTCTTAACTCCTGGATGTAATCAATTTGGTGGAGGAGCATCGGCCCCAGGACTTCATTCTTTAGATTTAATTGCTTGTGGTGAAACCTATAACCCAACCTTTGACATTGGTGTAGATATTGTTCCATCCGTGGCAATTGGTTGCTCTCCAACTAATACAGCTATTACGGATGGCCTTGTATCTTTGACTTATGAGATTTGTATTGACTATGTGTACAATGGAAATGAACCAGTAGAACCAACACCGGTCAATTGTTGGGATGACTACGCTTTTGATGATATCGCTTGTGCGTGGGTCAATAATGGCAGTCAGCCGATGGAACCAACACCGGTCAATTGTTGGGACGACTTTTCTTTTGATGGTGTCGCTTGTCAATGGAATAATAATGGAACGCAACCAATGGAACCTGCTCCTGTAGAATGTTGGGATAATTTTACTTTTGATAATGCAACTTGTCAATGGGTCAATAATGAATCTCAGCCAGTAGAACCAACGCCTGTCAATTGTTGGGATGATTACGTTTTTAGTAATGCGGCGTGTGCATGGATTAATAATGGAACTCAACCAACTCAACCAACACCCGTAAATTGTTGGGATAACTACCTTTTTAATAATGTGTCTTGTTCTTGGATAAATAACGGAACCCAACCAACACAACCAACGCCCGTCAACTGTTGGGATGCTTATGCTTTTGACAATATAGTTTGTCAATGGGTCAATAATGGATCTCAACCAGTAGAACCTACACCCATCAATTGTTGGGATGATTATACGTTTGATAATACGACCTGTGGATGGATTAACAATGGCTCCCAGCCAGTAGAACCTACACCCATCAACTGTTGGGATAATTTCATCTTAGATAATTTTAGTTGCGATTGGATCAATACTGGATCGCGACCATTAGAACCGACGCCCATCAACTGTTGGGACAGCTTCGTTTTTGATGCGTTTAGTTGTGATTGGATCAATACTGGATCTCAGCCAGTAGAACCTACACCCATCAATTGTTGGGATAATTTCATTTTTGATAATTTTAGTTGTGACTGGATTAATGATGGCTCCCAGCCTTTAGAACCAACGCCAGTCAATTGTTGGGATGATTACGTTTTTAGTAATGCAGCGTGTGCATGGATCAATAATGGATCTCAACTAGCTCAGCCTACACCTATCAATTGTTGGGATAATTTTGTTTTTGATGCTTTTAGTTGCGACTGGATTAATGATGGCAGCCAGCCTTTAGAGCCAACGCCAGTAGATTGTTGGGATGATTATACGTTTGATAATTTCGCTTGTACGTGGACGAATAATGGTAGCCAACCAACGGAGCCAAGTGCGGTAAATTGTTGGGACGATTATGTATTTGATAATGGAACATGTGCGTGGGAAAATAATGGTAGCCAACCAACGGAGCCAAGTGCAGTAAATTGTTGGAACGATTATGCTTTTGATAACGGCACATGTACGTGGACGAATAACGGTAGCCAACCGACGGAGCCGAGTGCGGTAAATTGTTGGGACGATTATGCTTTTGATAACGGCACGTGTGCATGGGAAAATAATGGTAGTCAACCAATGGAGCCGAGTGCAGTAAATTGTTGGGACGATTATGCTTTTGATAACGGCACATGTACGTGGACGAATAACGGTAGTCAACCAATGGAGCCGAGTGCAGTAAATTGTTGGGACGATTATGCTTTTGATAATGGCACGTGTGCATGGGAAAATAACGGTAGCCAACCAACGGAGCCAAGTGCAGTAAATTGTTGGGACGATTATGCTTTTGATAATGGCACGTGTGTATGGATAAATAATGGCAGCCAGCCAATCGAGCCAAGTCCAATCGAATGTTGGCAATCAAACTCATTCGACACCGGGAGTTGTGCTTGGATTACCACAGGGACAGAACCTGAATGTATTAATGATGGTGACTGTAGTAATGGAATAGAAGTATGGAATCCTGTCACTTGTAATTGTGATATAGAACCTACGGTTTTAGGTTGTACCAATGAGACCGCACTAAATTACAATCCATTAGCGACGTGTGATGATGGAACCTGTGATTTTACCTGTCCAGACCCAGGAACCTGTGATGATGGAATCTGTGCGAACGGAGAAGAAATATGGAATGGAGATGATTGTGAATGTGTGACGATCAATGTTCCGATCCCATGTATGGATGATGGTAATTGTGAGAATGGTGATGAGGTATGGGATGAGAATACCTGTGAATGTTCGCAAGAAAATGTTCCAACCCCTTGTACAGATGATGGAGATTGTACAAACGGATTTGAAGTTTGGAACACCAACACTTGTGAGTGTGATATTACGCCATCAGTTTTAGGCTGTACGAATCCAGCAGCTAATAACTTTGATCCTTTGGCGACGTGTGATGATGGAAGTTGTGATCTCTCTTGTCAAGATCCAGGGAACTGTGATGATGGGCTTTGTGCGAATGGAGTAGAAGTATGGGATGATTTTATTTGCGAGTGTGTGGCGACCAATGTTCCGACACCTTGTGAAGATGATGGTAATTGTGAGAATGGCGACGAAGTTTGGAATGAGAATACGTGTGAATGTACACAGGAAAATATTCCGATCCCTTGTACAGATGATGGAGATTGTACAAACGGATTTGAATCATGGAATAGTAATACTTGTGAGTGCGAGATTACGCCACCTGTTTTTGGTTGTACAAATATGACCGCAATAAATTATGATCCATTAGCGACGTGTGATGATGGAAGCTGTGATTTTACTTGTCCAGATCCGGGGACATGTGATGATGGAATCTGCGCGAATGGAGAAGAAGTATGGAATGGCGATGATTGTGAATGTGTAACAATTAATGTTCCGACACCATGTACGGATGACGGAATCTGTGCGAATGGAGAGGAAGTTTGGAATGAGAATACCTGTGAGTGTTTGCAAGAAAATGTTCCAATCCCTTGTACAGATGATGGTAATTGTGAAAACGGTGAGGAAGTTTGGGATTCGAATATCTGTGAGTGTTTACAAGAAAATGTTCCAACGCCTTGTACGGATGATGGAGATTGTGAGAATGGTGATGAAGTCTGGGATTCGAATACCTGTGAATGTTCACAAGAAAATGTTCCAATTCCTTGTGTAGATGATGGTAATTGTGAAAACGGTGATGAAGTTTGGGATTCGAATACCTGTGAGTGTTTACAAGAAAATGTACCAACGCCTTGTACGGATGATGGAGATTGTACAAATGGCTTTGAATTATGGAATACGAATACTTGTGACTGTGAAATCACACCACCAGTATCTGGATGTACGAATCCAACGGCGATAAATTACGATCCATTAGCGACCTGTGATGATGGGAGCTGTGACTTCACTTGTCCTGATCCTGGAACTTGTGATGATGGAATTTGCTTAAATGGAGAAGAGATATGGGATGGCAACGATTGCGCATGTGTGACGATTAATGTACCAACACCTTGTACAGATGATGGAGATTGTACGAATGGCTTTGAGTTATGGAATATGAATACTTGTGAGTGTGAAATCACACCTCCAGTTTTAGGTTGTACCAACCCAACGGCGAATAACTTTAATCCTTTGGCGACCTGTGATGATGGAACTTGTGAGTTTGCTTGTCCTGATCCAGGAACCTGTGATGACGGAATCTGTGCGAATGGAGAAGAGGTTTGGGATAGTGGTGATTGCGCATGTGTGACGATCAATGTACCAACGCCTTGTACGGATGATGGAGATTGTACGAATGGCTTTGAGTTATGGAACGTCAATACTTGTGAGTGTGAAATAACACCACCAGTATCTGGATGTACCAATCCGACAGCGACGAATTACGATCCGTTAGCAACCTGTGATGATGGAACTTGTGAATTTACTTGTCCTGATCCAGGAACCTGTGATGATGGCATCTGTGCAAATGGAGAAGAAGTTTGGAATGGAGATAACTGTGAATGTGAAACGGTTAATGTACCGATGCCATGTACGGATGATGGCGACTGTTCAAATGGTATTGAAGTCTGGGATGAAAATATGTGTGAGTGTTTACAAGAAAATATTCCAGTACCATGTGTGGATGATGGCAACTGTGCAAATGGCGATGAAGTCTGGGATGAAAATACCTGTGAGTGTTTACAAGAAAATGTTCCGGTGCCATGTGTGGATGATGGCAACTGTGCAAATGGTGACGAAGTGTGGGATGCAACTACGTGTGAATGTTTACAAGAAAATGTTCCGGTGCCATGTGTAGATGATGGCGACTGTATAAATGGTGATGAAGTATGGGACGCAAATACTTGCGAATGTTTACAAGAAAATATTCCAGTGCCATGTGTAGATGATGGCAACTGTGCAAATGGCGATGAAGTCTGGGATGCGACTACGTGTGAGTGTTTACAAGAAAATATTCCAGTACCATGTGTAGATGATAATGACTGTACCAATGGAATGGAAGCATGGAATGAAACAACTTGTGAATGTGAGATTACGCCAATAGATTGTTCGAATGGTGCGACTTCCGTAGTCGATTGTGACGATAATAATCCAGCAACCATTAATGATCAACAGACGATCCTAGATTGTGATAATTCTATTTGTGTACCTTGTATGGGAACATTGGTAACTTGTGATAATGGAGAAACTTCTGTCGTGCCATGTGATGACGGAGATGCGTGTACGGAAAATGATGTTGAAATTATTTTAGATGCGAATGGTTTGGTTTGTGTTCCTTGTACTGGTAATGTTGCGTTATTTAGTGACCAACTATTACCGATGGATGATGAATACGAAATTAGTTTTGGTGAAATCTTAGAAGAAGATATTTCTGTAAATGATGAGTACGAACCTACATTCAATATCGTCAACGGTTTAGTTTCAACTCCAACTTCAGGAACGATTCAGTTATCAGAAGATGGTACCTTCCAGTATCAGGCAATTGATCCACAGAGTGATAGTGATTTCTTTACCTATCAAATTTGTGTTGCTGAGTGTCCTGATATTTGCGCAGAAGCAGAAGTGGATATTTCGATCACTTTTGATCGACTCGTCATTCCAGATGCGATTAGTCCAAACAATGATGGCTTAAATGATTTTTGGGTGATTCCAGGAATTTTAGAAAAACCTGATAATCAAGTTTCAGTAATTAATCGTTGGGGTAACATTATATTTAGTATAGACAATTATCAAAACGATTGGAACGGAACCAATCAAAAAGGTCAAATACTACCTGAAGGAACTTACTATTATCAAATTATTATTGATTTGGCTGCAGGAGAAATTTATAATGGTTCAATAACAATCATTCGATAACTGATAAGGAAATTGAATTTTTTAAAATAAGAAAACATGAAAAATTATTTTCGAGGAATTTTGTTGCTAGGGTGTATGCTTTTTTTACAGCAGCTAACCCTTCATGCGCAGCAATTGCCTTTGTTCAATCAAAATATATCTAGCTTAAATCCAGCGAGTATTTCGTCGGGATATTTTAAATATAATGCACCAACTACTGTGGCTGTTCGCTATCGGTATCAGTGGACAAAAGTCAAAGATGCACCAAAAACTCTGTTGGCAAATTTTCAACATTTTGATGAGGAAAGACGCATTTCTTTTGGAGGCGATTTTATTAGTGACAAAACAGGTCCAACTGGATTTATCGGAATCTCCGGACGGGTTGGCTATGCACTTCCATTAAGTAAGGATCTCCTGTTATCATTCGGTTTAAGTGGTGGAACCACTCAGTATCGAGTCAGAGGTGATGAATTAAATTTCTTAGAACAAGGTGATCTAGCTGCTAATAATGTCGCAAAAATTTATCCTGATTTTAGTTTTGGAACAATGCTTTATTGGAAAGAGAATTATTATATCGGGTTTTCCCTACCTCAAGTGTTTTCCTTAAATCTTGCTTTTAAAGATGAAAGCAATGAGTATAATTTTCAACGAGTTCGTCACTACTATGGTATTGTGGGAGCACGTTTTGATATGGGAGATGACTCGTGGTTAGAAGGATCTGTAGAAACAAGGTATGTACAGAATGTTCCGTTTTATGTAAATGCTAAAATTGGATATGAATTTCGTCAAATCTTTTTTGTCAACGCCAGTGGATCTAGCGCTAAAGAAGTAAGCCTTGGAGTAGGAGCGTTGGCCAACATCGGATACAATAGTAACCTTATTAAATTTGGATATAATCTTTCTAATTTCTATCAAAATTATGGACCCAACTTCGGTATGGTTCATGAACTAGGAATGCAGATTTATTTCTAGTAGTATTTCTAACTGTAAATATGAGTCATGCGAATTAGGGGTTGGAAATTAATATATGAGTTAAAGAACCATTATCTTCTAATTGAATTTGGGATATTTTGCTTCTAGCTAGAAGCAAGCGGCAAGAAGCACCTTTCAAGGCTCCTTTTCATTTTTAATTAAAAAATTTAACTCCTGATTCACATGACTCGTATTCCCTATCCAATTCTACTCTTTACCATTTTTATCTGACCATTATGATTGGATTCATGTTCTACAACGTGAAACCATTTACAATAATTATTAGACTTGCCGCCCCAAAATCTTAGTTCTTTAGTTAACCATTCATCATCTCGTTTCTTCATTTCTGCGATACTAAAAGCGCGACTTTTTTCTAAAATATTCAAATAAAAATCCAAAGAATAGCCTTTAATCTGCGCCCTTCCTTTGTCTCCTAAATCACTGGCAGCATCCCAAAGATGGTTTTCTTTGGCAGGGAGCTCCCAAGTTTTTCCATCAAAAGTATCTCTTTGATAATATCGTTCGACAGCAGCTAAATGCAATAACATCGCTCCAATAGAATTTGCATTCTCATCTAATAAAAAATCTAAATCCTTTACACTCATACCTTGTACAGGACGTAAAATAATACTTCTCATAAAGTTCATCATAGAAACCAACGTACCTACTTGCGGCGTAAAACCTTCGCGAGGTCCAATAAAATTAATATGGTCTTTGATTAAATCAGCAGGTGGAGTAGCAAAGGATATTTGAGAAAGAGGAAGTAAACTACCAGTAGCAATGGCTGATTTTTTTAGAAAATTTCTACGAGGATTGTTTTTCATGATTGGGTATTTATTGGTTGAAAAAATAGATCATTCTAACACTAGTTATAATGACACTACATTTTTTTAATAGTTGTCTATGGATTTTTAAATTATTCTTCTTTCAATACACTAGCAGCGATCTTATCGACAATATACCAGCGCTCTCCAAGCTTCATCATATTGAAGTAGTCGGTATACAATCGTTTAGGCGTGTCTATTTCGCATTTCGCTGCAGCAATATTTCCGGTAATATTAATGTCGATAATTTTTCCTCCAGAATTCTCTCTTCTTGGCCTTGGTTTGAAAAATCCTAAGTAAGTAGCTCTGTCAAAAATGATGACGCCACCATCTTTAATATTTTTTAGTTGACAAGTGGCATGCATTGCACTACCAATTTTGGTGGTATCACCAGTCATCCAACCTTCAAAATAATCTCCAATAGTCGACCTAATCAATGCCTCATCTTGAGGATTATTGACGGAAGTTTGTTGAGGTAAAACCTTTTGCCCACATGAAAAATAAACTAAAGAAAATAGGAATAAAAATAAAGTAAATGATTTCATAATGATTATTTGTTTCTACGAAGTTGTTTAATAATTCCAAAAGCAGCCGAGAACTAGAGAGAATTATTCAAATCGAGCCTCTTTTTTGAGTGCATAGCCTTAGCTATGGACGAGGAAAAAGGCGAAGAGTTGGAGAATTTTATCAGTTCATAGGCAATTTGGGAGTTTTTAATCAACTTCTAATTCTAATAATTCGACCATTCGTTTCGTCGGTTAAAATATATAGTTTTCCTTGTGGACTAACCGCCGCTTTTCTAGTTCGTACGCGATCATCCAGAAATAACTCTTCTGCACTTTTGAGTGTTGCTCCATCTAGCGTCAGTCGCCAAAGGCTGCCTCTAGAAAGACCTGGAACGATCAGGTTATTTTTCCATAGTGGAAATTCATCGCCCGAGTAGAAAGTCAAGCCAGTCGGAGCTACCGTATGCAACCAATACCAAACAGGATCGGTAAATGTTCTTTCTTCCATATTGGGAGGTTGGTAATTTTTATCTCTAAATTTTCCTGAAGTAATTACCGGCCAGCCGTAGTTTGCTCCTTTTTCTAAAAGGTTAATTTCATCTCCCTGAACAGTTCCATGTTCCGAAAACCAAATTTGCCCAGTCTCTGGATGTTTAGTGATTCCTTGTGCAGCTCGAATTCCAACAGCAAACATTCCGTCAACAGCGCCTTCGCCAAAGTCAGGATTATCATCAGGGATGGAACCATCTGGATGGAGTCGATAAATTTTTCCTCGCTTATCTTTTAAATCTTGAGCTACGGGGATTTCGGGTTCTAAAACTTCATTAAATAATCGCTCTCCAATGGTGAAATATAGATTTCCATCGTTTCCAAAAGTCATTCCACCACCATAATGAAAAAGACCATGGGAGTATGGAGTGGCTACAAATAGGGTTTGAATATCTGATAAATTATCTTCTATTAGTTTTGCTCGAATGACTTTTGTAGTAGATTTTTCTTCTTCATTTTGTGAAACATAAGAAACGTAAATCCAGTTGTTTTTTTTAAAATTAGGATCTATTAAGATTTCAAAAATACCCGCATTGTATTTTGTTTTATATCCATCCGCGTCTTTTGGGAAAATTCCAAATTCAAATTTGTCCTTTACCATCATAATGCTATCCGCAAGGTCACTAGGAAATCCTTTGATGATATGTCTTTCTTTTGTGGATAAGTTTACGCGTAAAAGGTCTCCATCTTTTTCTGCTACAATCACTTCGTCTTCTGAAATAAAAGCCATACTCCATGGACGCTTTAAATTTTCAATAATAGTTTCTTTTTGAGGAGAAGTTGGGGTAGTAGATTTATTGGGCGAACAGCCAAAGCCTAGGAGTAATAATAGGACAAGATATAGCAGACAAAAATTGTTGGAAAGGTTCAACATAGAAAAAATGTTTTTTCGCAAGGTCACGAAAAAAACAAAAGTTACAAGACTTTTTAAGGGTAAATAAGTATGAAATTATAAAGTTGGAGTGTTTTTATCCAATTCTGCTTTGAATTTTGCAGGTGTCATCCCTTTTAATTTTTTAAAGGTAGCGTAAAAAGTAGATTTGGAATTAAAACCTACTTCGGTACCAATTCCTTCGAGGGTCAAATGATGATCGGTGGTGAGTAATTGACAGGCTGATTCTACCCGGTATTCGTTGGTGAAATTTGAGAAGTTTTTACCAAGGTTATCATTGAGTAATTGTGAAAGTTGATGTGGAGGAATCCCAATTTCGTTGGCCACGTCTTTTAGTTTTAAACTAGAATTTTTAAAAATCTCTTTTTCTCTCATCACCATTTCTAGCTTTTCTAACCATTTGTTTGCAGTCTCTGAATCAATTTTTTTGTTAGGATATTTATCAATAGGATTACTGGGCGAAGCGAGTTTATTCTTTCTTTTCCAGATGAAAATCATAGCAATAATATAAATGGAAAAAGAAAAAATAAGTGAACCCAAAATATAAGAAGTATGTGGAACCGTAAAAAAGGCTAGAAATATTAAGGCATTACTAGCATAGATGCCTAGCCACCACTTTTCATTTGTAGTAATTTTTTCTGAACTAGAAAATAACTTTTTAATAGTTTTTCTTAGAATAAAGAGTGCCGCGAGCATAAAAGATAACCATTCCCAATAAATGATTTGCACATAATATTTATTCCAAATTTCAGGATATATAGGGTAAGGGTAAATAATGCCGGCCAATAGAATAATACTAGTTAAACTCAGTAATATGGCTTTCCATTGCCAATTGATTTTTTGAATATTTTGGATGTCTGATTTTAAATAAAAAAATAAAGCAGGACCAATAAAGAAACAGCCAGTCAAACCAATTTGTAAAATTATTTTTGGAAGTGCAGGATTGAAGTATAGTAAAACGGATTTACCAATTCTCAGGCTCAATGCTAAAATAAGGAGACCCAAAAAATAATTCGATAATTTTTTTGGACGATGAAAAAATAA
>CALGJS010000082.1 GCA_937927835.1 uncultured Saprospiraceae bacterium
ATAATTTTAAATAATTTTATAAATAGATTGATTATCAGTATATTGTGATAAGTTTTTATTGTGAAATGTTTAATTATTTAATGTCTTGGAAGTAAATAAAATACAGTTATTTCGTCTCTGGTTTTCCCTTTCTGCCAAAGAACTGTCAAATTTTGGTGAATATTTATCCCTCAAGGCTTTTAATCGGAAGGTAGAATTTAAGGAAATTTATGATCGTTTGTCGGTGATCAAGGCGGTGGACTTTGAAAAAATGGATCGAGAACTATTGTTTAAAACCATGTTTCTTAATCGACCTTTTGATGATCAGTACCTACGAAATACCTGTTTTAAATTACAACAATTACTTCAGAAATTTCTTTTAATTGAAAAAATAGACCTACGTCATTTCTCCGAACAAAACACCTTGTTAGAAGTTTTTCGGGAACGCGAATTGGATGATTTATTTCAACAACATTTGCGAAAAGTAAAAGCTGGACAAGATCGACAACCACTTCGTGATTATACCTTTTACCAAAGACAGTTTACTTTATTAGATAAGGAGGATGCGTACACTGTTTCGCAATTGCGTTCTCAACCGACTCATTTTCAAGAAGCGGATAAAGCGCTTGAATATCATTTTATTCTCCGAAAATTACGACAAGCTTGTAACTTACTTGGACATCAAAACCTTCATTCGGTAGAATATGATTTTGGATTGTTGGATCAGGTGCTCAAATACATGGAAACGAAAAAGCTGGATCAAAAACCCGTTTTAGATCTGTATTATAATTGTTATTTTTCGTTGGCCAAACCAGAAGAAGATACGTACTTTTTTAAATTTCGTGACTTGTTATCCACTCAAGGAAATTTGCTTTCTGTTACCGAAACCAGTGAATTATTTCTTCGCCTTCTCAACCAGTATATTCGTCGAATCAATCAAGGTCAAAACCAATATTTAGAAGAAGTTTTTGATCTTTATCGATCAGGGATAGCACAAGGCTATCTAATGGAAGGTCAATACATTTCTCGTTTTATATATAGAAATGCTGTTTTTTCTGGTCTTAAATTAAAACGATTTCCAGCCGTTTTTGAATTTATTCACCAATACAAAAATAAACTTGATAAAACCTATCGTGATTCCACTTTTTATTTTTGTCTTACGAAATATCATTATGCTTTAGGTGATTTAGATGCTGCAGTAGATTTGTTGGAACAATACGATTATAAGGATTTACTTAGTAATCTGGCAGCTAAAACGATGCTGGCAAGAATTTACTACGAACGGGAAGAGCATTCGGTTTTAGAATATTTCCTTATTAGTTTTACGGCTTTTGTGAAAAGAAAAAAAGGATTAGGATATCACCGAGCAAGCTTTCTAAATTTTATTAGTATTCTAAAAAAGATGACTCGATTACGAGATTATGATCCAGAGGCTCGAAAGAAATTAGCCGAGCGGGTAATGACGACCAATCCATTGACGGAAAGGAATTGGTTGTTGGAAAAATTGAAGTGAATGGAAAGGGTTAGAAGTTTGAAAATGTTTCCTGATCCAATATTTGTTGAGGATAATTAAATAGTCAATTGTAAATAGATGGCCACAAGCTAAACTGTTTTATCAATACACTAAAATACCTCCTTATAACATTAAAGTTTCATAAAAAGACTACACCCTCCGGGTGGGCCCACCCCCTGAATTTAACCGAAGGTTTGCACATGCGCGCTTCGCAGCGAGCAAAAACCAACATCAAATTCCTAACGACGCTATGAACTCGTACAGCTTCGCCACCCTAATGCAGGACAACTCCCACTTTAGTTATGTAAAAAATTAAAAAATAAGCGCGCTGTGAACCTTCCGACCGGACAGGTGGATTCACGATAAGTTGGTAAAAAAAATCCTGCACCAACCTGATCACAAGATAAGTATTTGTTTTTAAAATAAAAAATAAAACACAAATATTTTTAAAAATACTTTTTATTTTGAAGTTTAAAAGAAAAGATCTTGGAATACAAGATAACTGAAAAAAAGATAGTGTTAGAATTGCTCGTTAATTATCGTCTGTATTGTCAGAATGAAATTGATTAAGCTTTAGAATAAATCTATCGCCATATTCTTTATCATTGGTAAGAAGTTGATGAAAATTATCGGTATAATAATGAAGATCATCTATATCTTCGTGATCGACATAAACAATCGGATATTCATGATCCTCAACCTTTTTGTTACAATCAAAACATAAAAATCCATAGTCTTGGAAATCACCAATATATAGGTATCCTTTTTTTTGTTTTATCCAACATCTCTTCCAATATTGAACCTGGTAACATCATCAATACGTCCTCTTTAGACATTTTATTTAAATAGTCATCTATAATCTCAGTTACTGAATTCATTATTATTGGAGTTCTTTATTAAATATTTTTATCCAAAATCTCCTTCCTACAAATCATCCGGAGAAATCATCCGTTTAAAATGCCCATTCATACTCGCCTTTTTTCGAAGTCGTTCCGTTTCTTTAACGATGGGAATCAGTTCTTCTAGATGAGTAAGCATATAACTTTGTCGCTCCAATTCCGTAGGAATACATAGAAAATCATATTCTTGTTTTAAAGAGAAGCCGACGTGATGTGCTAGTTCGTAAGTCGAAAAATCTTCCGGTAAATATTCTGCTACCGTTTTATTGATTGATAATAATTCAAAAAGCTCTTCTGCAGCCATCAAAATTCGATGTCCAGTATGGGAGTTTCCTTTGGTATCATTTGCCATTCGTTCAATATCAGCACCACTATATAATTTATTAGGAACTTCTCGATAATAGCTATGAATCTTAAAAATTCCAATTCCCTCCGTCTCTACATCCATTTTTCCGTCAGGGTGAATAGTTTCTATATTTTTTAATCGAATCTCTGTTCCGAAATCCATGAGTTTGTTATCGATATAGGCCGGAATTCCAAAAGTGATTTTATTATCTTCACATTCACGAATCAATTGTCGATACCGTGGTTCGAAAATATGCAAATTGAGCGGTTCTCCTGGGAAAACTACCATACTCAAGGGGAATAAGGGGATAAAATCTGTCATAAGCCCAAAGTTACAAAACAGCTAGCAATTCAGAAGTACTTTTAAGAAACGACTTTAGCGATTAATCGTTCACAAATGGCGAATAATAGTTAAAACTATTCAAATAAATTTAATCCAAAATTATTTAATTCTTCTTTATTATATTTACACTAGTTACAATCTACTTAGGTGTTTGTTGAAATCACTATTATAGACAAACACTAAGCTCAAATTATACCAATATGAAAAAGTCTAATTTCTTTCCACAAGTTATGTTACTTGCGGCCTTTATGCTCGGGAGTATTTTTAGTTGTAAAAATGGCCAAGAACCGGTCGTTGCAGAAAAGATGCCTCCTTCTTTGGCTTCCTATATTTATGCTTATACTTCTGGTACGATTTCTAAAGTTGACGATATAAAAATAAGATTCGTTCAGCCGATGGTAGATCTAGAAAATCTCGACAAAGAGGTCCCCAGTGGATTGCTAAAATTTTCACCAAAGATCAAAGGAACCTTAAATTGGGAAAATGAACGAACCTTGGTCTTTACGCCAGCTGATCAAATGAAATCGAACACGCAATATCTTGCAAAATTAAAGATTCGTCAATTGGTGAAAAACTTAGATGCTTCTATTAATAATTTTCAATTTAATTTTAAAACCAAAGAGAATTATCTAGACTTACGCGTGGACGGTTTGTCCGCGACTTCCAACACTGATCCGGCACTACAAGAACTAAATGGCTCTTTACTTGCTGGAGATATTATTGATGGAAAGGCGCTTGATAAAGTGCTAACAGCTACTCAAAATGGTAAAAGTTTGCCGGTTGATTTCGCTTCGGATGTTGCGGCTATAGAACATAGTTTTTCCATAAAAGGGATTCAAAGAACAGATGCGGCTTCTGAATTAATCTTGGCTTTAAATGGTAAAGAACTAGGAATCAATCAACAAGATAGCCGTAAAATAACGGTTCCAAGTATCAACGAATTTTTAGTGAATAGTGTACAGGTTGCTAACTTGCCTGAACAACAAATTACCATCTTCTTTTCTGATCCTATTTTAAAAGATCAAGACTTTTCTGGTCGTTTTCAAATCTCGGGACGGAAGACTAGTTTTAAAACGCTCGTAGACGGAAACAAGGTGAAACTCTTTCCTGCTAATCAAATTTCAGGTAATCAAACGCTTACGATTAATACTGGCATTCTAAATTCTATCAAAGGAAAATTAAAAGAAAAAATAACCTGGGAAGTTTCTTTTGTTCAAGAGAATCCGCGCGTAGAAATGGTCGGTAGCGGAACGGTGCTTCCAGATTCTGATGGATTAATTTTTCCATTTGATGCCATAGGTTTAACAGCAGTAGATGTAGAGGTTTTTAAAATTTATAACAATAATATTTTACAATTTTTACAACATAATAATTTTAGTGGAAGCTATGGAATGGAAATGGTTGGTAATGTCATTCTACAAAAAAAGTTTGATTTATCTGAATTAAATCCAGCAGCTCAATCATCAACGATGACCCGTTATGGAATTGACCTAAAATCTTTGGTGGATCAAGATCCTGCGGCTATTTATCAGGTTAGAATTGGGTTTAAACAATCTTATGCAACTTATAATTGTATTGAAAATAATCGTGAGAATGGCAATGGAAATAATACACTTACTGTTCTTGAAAATCAGGATCCAAATGCTCCCTTAGAATCTTTCTGGGATCAAGGTGTTGAATATTATGATGGATATACTTGGAGACACCGAGAAGATCCTTGCTATCCTGCGTATTATCAATCTGATAATTTTGTCCGCCGAAATATCTTAGCTTCCAATCTTGGAATGATCGCCAAAAGAGGAAAGGACGGTTCGCTTCAACTTATTATCAATGATCTTCGAACGACGAATTCTATTCCTGAAGTAAAGGTGATTCTTTACGATTATGCCCAACAAGAAATTGGAACTGCCTTGACCAATGGCCAAGGTGTGGCCAAATTTAATCTCAAAAAAGAACCTTTCGTTGCGGTAGCAAAATTTCAAGGACAACGTGGTTATTTAAAAATTGCGGATGGTGCAAATTTATCACTCAGCCGATTTGATGTGGCAGGTATCGCTCCACAAAAAGGAATGAAAGGTTACTTGTACGGCGAACGTGGCGTTTGGCGCCCGGGGGATTCTCTTTATTTGAATTTTGTTTTAGAAGATAAAACTGGTCGCCTTCCGGCAGATCATCCAGTGAATTTTACGCTCAAAGATCCACGTGGACAAATCCAAAAATCTTTTGTCTCTAATACGAATGTACGTGGTGTTTATCCATTGCATGTTGCCACCGCATCTGACGCACCGACCGGAAATTGGTTGGCTATCGTTGAACTAGGAGGTGCTAAATTTACCAAGACCCTAAAAATCGAAACGGTCAAACCAAATCGATTAAAAATAAAATTGGATTTCGGAAAAGAATCACTTGGACCTGCGGATGAAAATCTAGCAGCTGATCTACAAGTCAACTGGCTGCACGGTGCACCCGGTAAAAATCTAAAAGCAAAAATCGAGTCTCAAATGAAATCGGTGAAAACGAAATTTCCTGCTTTTAATAATTTCGTTTTTGATGATCCCGCTCGAAGATTTGATGCTGAACCACAAGTGATTTTTGAGGGAGAAGTCAACGGCCAAGGAACGGCAAAAGTGACCACCAAACTTAACAGGAATTCTGCCGCACCGGGTAAATTAAAAATTGCATTTAAAAGCCGTGCCTTCGAACAGGGTGGCGATTTTAGTACGGATAATTTTACGATGGAATACAGCCCGTATACGCGTTATGCAGGAATTGAAATTCCACGGAATGAATATAATTCTAAACGATTGGATTATGGAAAAGATCAGTCAATTGATTTGGTGGTGGTAGACACGGACGGCAATCCGATTTCGAAAGCCAATCTTGATGTAGGACTCTATCGGGTAGAATGGCGTTGGTGGTGGGATCGTGATGGAAATAGCGAAAGCACGCAATACAATGTGGCGGGACATAAAGGTTCTTTGATTAGAAATACCGTGGTTACGGATAATCGTGGAATTGCTAAATTTAATTTTAAAGTCGACGATTGGGGTCGCTATCTGGTTCGTGCTTGTGATAATGAATCGGGACATTGTACCGGGGATTATTTTTATGCAGGTTATCCTTGGTATGATGACGATGATAGTGGCATGCGAGAAGCAGCAGCGATGCTTAGTTTTTCTTCTGGTAAAAAGACC
>CALGJS010000083.1 GCA_937927835.1 uncultured Saprospiraceae bacterium
TAATTTTTAATATTAAAAAGATCTGAAAAATGGCAAGAATTGCTGGTGTTGATTTACCAAAAAATAAAAGAGGGGTTATTGGATTAACCTACATCTTCGGTATTGGACCATCCATGTCTAAAAAAATTTTAGCAGACAATGGTATTGATGAAAATACTAAAGTGAATGATTGGACGGATGATAATATCAAAGAATTATCCCGTTATATTCAGGATGAAGTAAAAACGGAAGGTCAGCTACGATCTGAAGTTCAATTAAACATCAAGCGTTTGATGGATATTGGTTGTTACCGTGGATTGCGTCACCGTAAAGGACTTCCTTTACGCGGACAGCGAACTCAAACCAATGCTCGTACTCGTAAGGGTAAGCGTAAAACAGTTGCCAACAAAAAGAAAGCAACTAAGTAATTCACTGTATTTTTCAATTTTATATAATTTTTCCAAATTATGGCAAAGGTTAAAAAGAAAAGAAACGTAAAAGTTGATCCAGAAGGTGTAGTTCACATTCAGGCAACTTTCAACAATATTATTATCTCTATTTGCAACAAAGCAGGACAGGTAATCAGTTGGGCATCTGCTGGTAAAGCAGGATTCAGAGGCTCAAAGAAGAATACTCCTTACGCTGCTCAGATGGCTGCTAACGATGCCTCTAAAGTTGCTTACGACGCTGGATTGCGTACGGTTGAGGTTTTAGTAAAAGGTCCTGGTTCTGGAAGAGAAGCGGCAATTCGCGCCATCGACCAATCTGGTATCAAAGTATCAAAAATTAAGGACGTTACACCGGTACCACACAATGGTTGCCGACCTCCAAAACGTCGAAGAGTATAATCTTTACTATAAAAGCATATTTAAGAAATGGCTAGATATACCGGTCCTAAGACTAAGAAATCAAGAGCTTTCGGAGAAGCAATTTTCGGATTTGATAAATCTTTCGAAAAGAAGAAATACCCACCTGGCATGCACGGGAACGGGAAAAGAAGAAAGCAAAAGTCTGATTACGCGAATCAGTTAATGGAAAAGCAGAAAGCTAAATACACTTACGGTGTATTAGAGCGTCAGTTCCGTAAAACATTCGAAAAGGCTACAAGTAAATCAGGTGTTACCGGTGAGGTATTACTACAGTTACTAGAAGCTCGTTTAGACAACACTGTTTATCGTTTTGGTATGGCTCCTAGCCGTCCAGCTGCTCGTCAGTTGGTTAACCACAAACACATCATGGTGAATGGTAAACTTAATAATATTCCCTCTACTCAACTACGTGCTGGTGATGTAATCACTGTTCGTGGAAAATCTCAACACCTACTGATTGTACAAGAAAGTGTGAAGAGTAAAGGTGACGTTCGTTCATTCCCTTGGTTGGAATTCAACCCTGACAAAATGCAAGGAACTTTCCTTGGTTATCCGGAAAGAGCAAACATTCCGGAAAAGATCAACGAGCAACTTATCGTTGAACTTTACTCCAAGTAAACAATAAATCATTAGCGAAGCAACTTTTTTAGCTGCTTCGCTAATGTACTTTTTCCCCTCCCGCGGGGCCAATCCATCATCATTCTCATAACTTCTTTTAAAGAAACCGCAAATCATATGAGTATATTAAACTTCCAGAAGCCCGACAAAATCATATTACAGAAATCTACTGATTTTGAGGGTACCTTCGAATTTAAACCATTAGAGCCAGGATTTGGACAAACTGTCGGAAATAGTCTCCGTCGTATCCTCCTTTCTTCTTTGGAAGGTTTTGCAATCTCTGCTGTTCGTATCGCTGGTGTTGACCACGAATATTCTACGATCAAAGGAGTAGTCGAAGACGTAGTTGATATTATCTTAAACCTAAAACAGATTCGATTCAAGCAGCTAATCGCTGACGAAGATGTTTCTAGCGAAAAAATCTACTTAACTATCAGTGGACAGGAAGCGCTTAAAGCAGGAAATATCGAAGAACACACTAATGTATTCAAGGTAATGAATCCTGAATTGATTATCTGTAACATGGAGCCTTTCGTTAACTTAGAAATGGAATTAACCATTACTAAAGGACGTGGTTACGTACCTGCTGACGAGAATCTTCCGAAGGATGCACCAATTGGTGTTATTCCAATCGATTCTATCTATACACCAATCAAAAACGTTGCTTACAATATCTCTAACACTCGTGTTGGTCAGAGAACGGATTACGAAAAATTAACCATCGACGTTAAAACAGATGGTACAATCCACCCAGAAGAAGCAATCAAAGAGGCTTCTCGTATCATGATTCAGCATCTAATGTTGATTACTGACGAAAACATTACTTTTGATGAAGGTACTGGACGAGAAGATAATATCGTAGATGAGCATATCTTACACATGCGTAAGTTGCTTAAGACTTCATTAGAAGATCTCGATTTATCTGTACGTGCATACAACTGTTTGAAAGCAGCGAAAATCAATTCTTTAGCAGAAATGGTTCGTTACGATATGCATGAGCTATTGAAATTCCGAAACTTCGGTAAGAAATCTTTGGTAGAAATCGAAGAACTATTACAAGAAAAAGGCTTGACCTTCGGAATGGATTTATCTAAGTATAAATTAGACGAAGAGTAAAATCTTTATTGACTACTAAGCATTTGCGGGATGCAGCTACTTCCCGACTTAATGTCGGGACTAGGAGGCAGCAAATGCGAAAAATGGTTAGTAGTCAAGATTTTTAATAAACATTAAATTAGCGGTTACTAAGTACGTTTCGACGGAAAAGTGTCGCGATGATCACGCCGAATACTCGGCATCACTTTTAAAATCTTTATAATGAGACACGGTAAGAAAATTAACCACCTCGGAAGAAAAGTAGGACACCGTAAGGCACTACTTAAAAATTTATCTATTGCTTTAATCACGCACAAGCGTATTAATACGACTTTGGCTAAAGCAAAAGCATTACGTCGTCATCTTGAACCATTGGTTACCAAGACTAAGACAAACACGACACACTCTCGACGTGTGGCATTTAGCTACCTGCAAAATAAAGAAGCGGTAACTGAATTATTCGGACCAATCGCTAGTAAAGTAGCAAACCGCCCAGGTGGTTACTTACGAGTTATCAAATTAGGATTCAGACAAAGTGATGGCGCAGAAATGGCGATGATCGAATTTGTAGATTACAACGAAGTGTATACCGTAGGTACCGCTTCTGGAAAAGAAAATAAGAAGAAGAAACGTACTCGACGTGGTGGAGGTAAGAAAGCGGCTGCAGTAGCGGCTGGTACTGCCGAAACAGCGACAGAGATTGTAGAAGAGGCAAAGAACGACGCTTCTGAAGAAGAATAGTTCGTACTTTCAACTACTCGAAAAGATATAGACAGGCGATTTCCGAAAGGAGATCGCCTGTCTTGTTTTAGTGACATTTTGATAAACTTTAGATTTAATCAATGAAATTTTATTTCAGATTACAATACCGTAGAATGATTCGATTGTTGGAGGAATTGGGACTCCACCCAGTGATTGCATTGGTACTTGCGGTAACTGCTTTCCTTGGATTATCTATGCTTTTATTTATCAAAATAGAACTAGCGGAATGGGGTTATTGGGGAATGACCATTTTCGTTCTAACAAATCTAGGAAAGGAAAAGAGGAATGATCATCTAAAAGCTATATTTAATCGGTGTTTAGAATTCCCCGTACCCCTTGGGTCGGGGATGAATAAACTGCCCGAAAGGGCAAACTAAAGACATCATTAAACTAAAACTTTTTGTTGTTTTTTGCATAAACTTTTTGTATTTTTATGTCATGTTAAAGGCATATAAATATCGACTTTTTCCAACTCAAAAACAATCAGACTTGCTTGCGAAGCATTTTGGTCACTGTCGTTTTATTTATAATCACTTTCTGGGAAAATCTATTACCGA
>CALGJS010000084.1 GCA_937927835.1 uncultured Saprospiraceae bacterium
CTACAGATATTTTAGTAAATGGCATTTGTGAAAGCACTGCCCCAAGTTGTGACGATGGTTGCGATTTGACAACCGATAGTTTTGATGCGACGAATTGTGCTTGTATCAATACTGCTCCTAATCCAGACGATGGCTGTGATCTAACCATTGATAGTTTCGATGAAACAACTTGTACCATCATAAACGAACAACCAACTTGCAATGACAATAATCCAAATACCAACGACAGTTTCGATCCAACAAATTGCGAATGCATCAACGAAGCAATTCTTTGCGACGATGGTTGTCCACTAACCATAGATGTATTAACCAATGGCATTTGCGAAAGCACCGCCCCAAGCTGTGATGATGGTTGCGACTTGACAACCGATAGCTTTGACGCAACGAATTGTGCTTGTATCAACACTGATCCTAATCCAGATGATGGCTGTGATTTAACCATCGATAGTTTCGATGAAACAACTTGTACCATTATCAACGAACAACCAACTTGCGATGACGACGATCCAAACACCAATGACAGTTTTGATCCAACAAATTGCGAATGTATCAACGAAACAATTGTTTGCGATGACGGCTGTCCACTCACTACAGATATTTTAGTAAATGGCATTTGTGAAAGCACTGCCCCAAGTTGTGACGATGGTTGCGATTTGACAACCGATAGTTTTGATGCGACGAATTGTGCTTGTATCAATACTGCTCCTAATCCAGACGATGGCTGTGATTTAACCATTGATAGTTTTGATGAAACAACTTGTACCATCATCAACCAACAACCAACTTGCAATGACAATGATCCTTGTACGACAGATAATTTCGATTCAAATAGTTGTCTTTGTGTAAATACTCCAATTCCAGATTGCGGAACAGATTGTTCTGATTTTGATATTAGTGTTATCGCAACTGATGAAAGTTGTATTGATGCAGCTGATGGAAGTATTGAATTAACAGCAACCTGCTTAATAGAAGGAACAGGAACGACAAATCTTGCATTGAATAAAACAGCAACCCAATCAAGCATCAATGGAGGTGCCATTGCAAGTCGAGCAGTAGATGGGAATACGAATGGAAATTGGTTCTCTCAATTTTCTGTATCGAGTACTACTTGGACAAATCAAGCTTGGTGGGAGGTAGATTTAAATGCTGTTAAAAATATTAATGAAATTGAAATCTGGGGAAGAACAGATTGTTGTCAATCTTTTGTTCAAAATTATTATGTATTAGTTTCGGAAAATCCTTTTGGAACAGATAATTTAAATGATTTATTAGCGAGACCAGATGTTGATAATTATTTTCAATCAAATACGCCTGCAAATCCAACACTGGTCCCCGTGAATCTATCAGGTAGATATGTAAGAATACAATTGGAAGGAACAGCTCAGTTGCAGCTAGCGGAAGTAAAAGTGATTGGAGGAGGTGGAAATGGTTGTGTCTTTAATTATGATTGGGATAATAATATTGGATCTGTTGAAGACCCTAGTAATTTGATGGCAGGTATTTATACAGTTACCGTTACAGATCAAAATCTATGTAGTGAAACAACGAATGTCATAATCAATGAAGGAAGTGAAGTATGCCCTGATGGATGTACCAATACCGAAAATATAGCTTTAGATAAACCGTCCACTCAATCAAGTACTGCGCAAGGAGGCATTGCAGAAAGAGCAAATGATGGAAATACCAATGGAGCATTTTATTCAGACTTTTCTGTTTCTTTGACGGCTTGGGAAACCAATGCCTGGTGGGAAGTAGATTTAGAAAGTATTTCAAATATTGAAACCATCAATATATGGAATCGAACCGATGTAAATAGTAATTTTTTAGTGAATTTTTATGTCTTGGTTTCTGACAATCCTTTTGTTTCAACGGACTTAGGTGATGTTTTAGCTCAAGCCGGTGTATCTAGTTATTTGGTGAATTCGGTTGCAGGAACACCAACAGCCATAAATATTGATGAAACAGGAAGGTACGTTCGAATCCAGTTGGTGGAAATGTCATTTTTAGGACTTGCAGAGGTAGAGGTTATCGGCTGTAGTGATTCAAACCCACCAGATCCTACTTGTTTTGATAACATTCAAAATGGAGATGAAACGGGGATAGATTGTGGTGGAAGTTTCTGTGCTCCTTGTTGTTTACCTGCGGGAACCACTTGTGATGACGGAGATCCTAATACAGAAAATGACCAAGAAGATGGAAATTGTAATTGTGTAGGAACGCCTATTGGGAACTGTACAACTCCAATAAATTTAGCGCCAATGGGATCAGCTACTCAATCAAGTACTCAACAAGGTGGAGTGGCAGAACGAGCAAATGATGGAAATACCAATGGATCTTTCTACTCTGCTTTCTCTGTTTCTTTGACAGCTTGGGAAGCCAATGCTTGGTGGGAATTAGACCTTGGAGTAGATGCTACAATCGAAACGATTAATATTTGGAACCGAACCGATGTAAACACTCAATTTTTAAGCGATTACTATGTTTTAGTTTCTAGCACTCCATTCGAGTCTGACGACCTAACCATGACCTTAAATCAGCCAGGAGTCTCTAGCTATTTGGAAACAGCAATAGCTGGAAGACCAACTGCAGTTAATATCGATCAAGCAGGAAGATATGTTCGCATTCAATTAAATGGTAGCGCATTTTTATCTTTGGCTGAAGTAGAAGTGATGGGTTGTCCAATTACTCAAAATTATGTTGGGAATGAAAATGATTTAAACCATTTCAATGCATTGAAAAATGGTAGAAAGGTACATCTAAATTGGATCACGAATACAGAATTCAAAAACGATTATTTTGTTGTGGAACACTCCACCAACGGACGTGACTTTGAGATGATTGCAGAACAGAATAGCATTTCTGAAGGAATATTACCAGTTGTTTATCAAGACGAACATTTAGAACCTAAACCAGGAACTAATTTCTATAGATTAAAACAATTCTATATTGATGGGACCTTCATTTACACGCCAATTAGACAAGTGGATTTTGAGTTAGATATCAAAAAGTTTCTTGTTTTTCCAAATCCAGCCGATGAGGAATTATTTATTGCGCTTAAAGATTTTGAAAATGAAAAAATAGAACTTCAAATTTACAATTCTCTAGGTCAGCCGGTCTATCGAAAATTGATTAATGAAGTTCCTTCTGAGCCAATTCGATTCGATTTAAAAAATTATTCTAGTGGAATTTATACACTAACTATAAAGGCAGAGAATAGAAAATTAATCGCTAAAAAATTCATTATAAGTAAGTTGTAATTTTTTTTTAGCGAGGGTTTTGAATCTATCTATTTTCTAAATACCTTTTCTCTCTATATCACACTTAGTATTTGTGATATAGAGAGTTTTTTTTATTAAGACCATATTTTCTATAGGTAACCCTACAAAAAATAGTGGCTTCGTTGCCATTCTGACGAATAAACCCTAATTTTGGAGGGCTATGACGACTATTTGGATCAAATTTTAGATCTAAAGGTCAATTTATTTAAAACGATGTTGCTTATTTAGGTTTAACCTATAAGACAACTGCAAAAAACAAACACTATGAGCGGTCTTTTAAAATGGATTGGGATGGCCATCCTAGTCATCTGTATCGGTATCTGGATAATTACCGTAGCTAAATCCTGTAAACAAATCAGCGATCCTCTTCTAGAAAACACGATTCCTGATGACATCGGCGCATCTGTTGGAGATGCTTTGGATAATGTCAAAGAAGGTACCACTGACCTTTATGAAAAAGGAGCGGAAGAGATGAGTGAGCTAAAAAAAGAAGCCATCGAGGCTAAAGATAAAATAGCCATGAAGGCAGAAGATTTGTCTAGCAAAGTTTTTGAAGAAGATCCAGAAGACATAGACTTTGATGAGGAAGATGATGCAAAAAAAGCCATCGCCGCTCGACGAGATCAACTAACCGAAAAAGGAGGTAGCAGTAGTTCTGACAATGCTCGATCTTCGAATAGTAGAAGTAGCAGCAGCGCTAGTTCTAGCACTGGAAAATACTTTGTCGTAACGGGTTCTTTCTTGGAAGAAGCGAATGCAAATGAAATGGTAAAGCAACTCAAAAAAGCAGGTTATAAAAACGCTGAAGTTGCAGTATTTGATCTTTCTCAATACTATACTGTTTTTGCAAGACGATACAATACACATAACTCTGCCAGTGATCTAGCGGAATCTATCAGCCAAAAATTAGGCATTGAAACATACGTTCACGAAAAAAGAGCAACCTATAGAAATCGTTAAAAAACGTTGCCTTTCAAATAAAAAATCCCATTCGAATAATTCGAATGGGATTTTTTTTTGATTTTCATTTACAATACTTACTCGTAAGATCTTCTTCCTAAAAAACCAATCACATTTTTATTCATAATATAATAATGATTATTGTGTTTAGCGAATGGAATTTTATGACGAGTTGCTACGCCAACATTTTGCTGAATCAGCATTAAATAATCCACTCCTACTTCGGTAATAATGGCCACATGTCCATACTCATCTCCATCATAAACTACAATATCATCCGCCTCTGGTTTAAAGACACCACCATTAATAAATTGGTAAAGATTACGTTGTGGATTAAAATCACCATCTCGTAAATCTCTATTAAAGAAATGCTTAGCATGACCGTAAGTATCTGGCATCTCGTGCTTTAATCGATTGTAATAATATCTTTTCACAAACTCAACACATTGCCATTTCATTCCATAATTATATCCACCTGGGCTTACATGTCGTCCTTGTGATTGGTAGGGTGTTCCGTTATAATAAACAGGAATACCTCGATATTCATCAATAACTTCTCCTACCGTAAGATCTTCTTCTTTACGAGTTTGAGGTAGTGGTTTATTGGTTTCTGGTAAAACAATCTTTACTGGTACCGTCATGGGATCATTCGGTGCTTCCGAACCACAACTTCCCACACCAATAAACAATAGGGCCAACACGATCATTTGCACTATTTCCGTCCTATTTATATTTATCATTTACCTTTTTTCTTTTTATGGGGTTTTGGTTTTCCTCTTCGGATTATATTTAATAATAATCAAATTCAAATGAATCAATATTCGTTCCATCTGTTTTGAACGAATTTTAAGATTATAACTCTCTTACCCAAATATTACGATAGCTCACTAAGTTGCTATGATCTTGTAATTTGATGGGTGCCTTACCATGCGCTTTATTCTTAGGCATTCCGATATATTCGGTTGTCCCTAATACTTCTACATGATTTTGAATCACTATACCATTATGGATCACGGTGATATAAGCCGAAGATGTTTTTATTCCATCTTTATTAAAACGTGGCGCTCGAAAAATAATATCATAGACTTCCCATGCTCCCGGTGCTACCGAAGCATTAACTAAAGGCATATATTGTTTATAAACAGCACCTGCTTGTCCGTTAGAATAAGTACGATTTTTATAACTATCCAAAATTTGAACTTCATACCTAGATTGTAAAAATACGCCACTATTTCCTCTACCCTGTCCTTCGCTCTCTATCACTTTTGGAGATCTCCATTCCATGTGCAATTGAATATCTCCAAAATATTGTCGGGTCTGAATATCTCCTGTTCCAGGTTTTACGGTCATTACACCATCCTCGATCGTCCAACTCGCAGGATTACCAGACAAGTCTGTAAAAGCATCTAAGTTGTTACCATCAAAAATAACAATAGCATCAGAAGGCGCAGCATTCATCTTTCCAGGAGTCACAATTCGAGGTTCTGGTTCCCATACCTCCGTGTCTTTTGGATCGGTAGTTTGAGCGATCAGTAATTGCGTCATTAATAAAACAACAAATAAGGAGATGATATTTTTCATGAAAAGGAATTTTTAAACGACTTCTCTGTAAAGTTAAGGAGATTGTTTAAGTATTGAAAAGATTATTTTCTATCTAATAAAATTTTCGACTTATTTAACTTGATCTATTTCCCAAAAATACTGCATAAGTGCGGTAAGTGTATGTGGGTGTTGGATCTTTCGATCAATAATTAATTGCCTAACTTCTTCTTGCGGAAGGCAAACCACCTCGATTTGTTCAGCAGGATCTAAATCCAATTCTTCTTTGACCAATACTACATCCATTGCTATATACTGATGTAAAAGACTGTCCATAAAAACTGGATTGGACTGAACGGGTCCCAAGTATCGCCATTGATTAGAAGCATACCCAGTTTCTTCTAGTAGTTCTCTGGCGCATGCTACTTGTATATCTTCTCCTTCCTCTATCATTCCTCCAGGAATTTCCAGGGTTTCTTGCCCAATCCCAAATCGAAATTGGCGGACTAAAATAATTTCTTGATTAGGTGTAATGGCTAACACATTAGCGGAGTCTACGCTCTCCAAAACGGTCGCTTTTAGGATATGTCCGTTTCGGCTATTCTTTTGGTGATCAAACCGAATTTTAAAAATACCCAAATCGGGTCCAGGTTCTGATTTTAAGCATTGATAAGGAAGCATAGAATTGCTTTAGTTATGTATATGTAAATCATGGGTTTAGAACTTAATCTTAACCCCACAGTTACATTAGTCATTTAATAAAAAAAGGCTTTATCATCTCTGACAAAGCCTTTGTACCCACGACTGGAGTCGAACCAGCACATCCTAATCGGACACTAGGCCCTCAACCTAGCGCGTCTACCAATTCCGCCACGTGGGTAGTTGGATCGGCAAAGTTAATAACATTTTTTAATTAAAAAGGGTTCCTTTATAAAGAATTTTAATGTCACTATAGAAAAATTTTAATTAAATCACCTTTACGCTACTCAGATCAAAAAACTCCTTTCCCTCAATAGCTCCCACCTCTCTAGGTTAAAATGAACAAAAAAATATTCTTTTATAAACACTTCTATCACTTAAATTTTCAAAGTAATCCGTCACAGTAAATATGCAAAATAATGAATATAATATATTAATTATGTATAATTGCCTTATATCTTACTATTTACAACCCCACCTTCTTAAAATCCAGTAATACTTTATACTATTGGTTATCCCTATGACTTGAGTTTATACACATGATTGAATGATGTATTAAGACAAGATTGTCAAATGAATCCATGAATTAAAAAATATTACGTATGTCTGTATTTTTACTTTTCCTGATTGTATTAACGAGTATTTGCTTTTCAACTATTTTCTTAATGGAACAAAAACCAGAAGAGTCTAACTCTAGTATTAACAAACCATCTTCTATTTCATCTCAGAAAAATAGTACTTTGACAGTGGTTAGCAGCACCAAGGATAGAATTCTCCAAGAAAGCAATAGTATTTAATTTTTTTGATAGAAAGTCTAAACGAGAGGTAGCTTGTCTTATCCACGTTCGTTCTTAGGAACGACGATTAGCTAGTGCATCACTGCGTAAGCGTTGGAGAAACGGCGAGGCAAAGATAAAGTTCTCTAGAAAAGAGTTATCGGTATCCATCACTTCGTCCTTATTACCCTGCCAAGCGATTTGGCCTTCGTTAAGGAGTGCGATATTATCTCCAATTCCCATTACAGAGTTCATATCGTGGGTATTGATCACCGTAGTGATATTATTTTCGTAGGTAATGCTCTGAATCAATTCATCAATCAATAAAGCCGTTTTGGGGTCTAGCCCAGAGTTAGGCTCATCACAAAACAAATATTTAGGTTCTAATACAATGGCTCGTGCAATTCCCACTCTCTTTTGCATTCCACCACTCGTCTCGCTAGGATAGCGATCATTTACCCCCTCCATTTCAACTCTATCGAGACAATAGTTAACTCGATCAAGTTTTTCTTTTTTAGTTTTATTGGTAAACATATCCAATGGAAATCGGATATTTTCTTCTACGGTCATCGAATCAAATAATGCTGATCCTTGAAAAAGCATTCCCACTTCCATTCTGATTGCTCGTTTTGCTTTTTCATCCATCGCTGTAAAGTCACGCTCTCCATAAAGAATTCGACCTTGGGTAGGTGCTAATAGTCCAACCAATAGCTTGAGTAATACCGTTTTTCCTGCTCCACTCTTTCCAATAATAAGGTTGTTCTTACCTGCGTAAAAACTAGTGGTAATTCCCTTCAGAACTTTAGTCTCTCCAAAAGACTTAAACACATTTTCGGCAATGATCATAATTTTCTATTGCGTTAATAACATGGCAATCATATAATCTGATAGTAGAATCAGAATATTACTATAAACAACTGCTTGTGTACTTGCGGCACCAAGTTCGATACTTCCTCCTTTTACATAATATCCTTGATAAGCGGCTACACTCGTTAGGATAAAAGCAAAAACAACCGCTTTTACGAACATCATAAAAACATTATAAGGAACAAAAAAGGACTGTAATCCTAGCACATATTCAGCTTGCGTAATCATTCCTCCCGCTACACTTGCAATCAAACCTCCTGTAATACTCATAAAAGCAGCAATACAAACCAACATAGGAATAACGACGATCGCTGCGAGAACTTTTGGGGTAATCAAATACGCTGCGGTATTTACGCCCATAATTTCCATCGCATCAATATGTTCTTTCTGCCTCATTCCACCGATTTCGGCGGCAATATTCGATCCTACCTTCCCAGCCAAAACCAGACAAGTAATCATCGGCGCCATCTCAATAATCGTGGTATCTCGAACAATATATCCAATATAATAAGCTGGAATAAAGCTGTCTTGCAGTTGATAGGAAAACTGTACCGCAGTTACGGCTCCAATAAATACGGAGATCAGACAGATGATAATCAATGAACCAATACCTATATCGTTCATCTGTCGCATCATCTCCTTCCAGTACATTGCTGGCTTCTCGGGTCGAGCAAGGGCCTGCTTTAGCAACAGTAAATATTGACCAATATGAAAAAATAAGCTTTTGAACATAGATTTATCCTAAATGGGACGCAAAAATAAAGAAATAAGTTGGTATCAGGTGATTTACTTTTTGGTTGTATTCTTTTAACGTACTTAACGCATAATTGGTTAAGAGTTCGTTCTTTTTTTTTATTATTGCTAAAAAAAAATATGAATATCATTATTACCGGAGCGACAAAGGGAATTGGAAGAGCAATTGCTGAAAAATTTGCCCAACAGGGCTTTAATCTTGCGCTTTGTGCCCGTAATGCGAGCGATCTTAAGCAATGTAAAAAAGACTTAGCGGAAGCTTATCCTAAGATTCAAATTCTGACCAAGAAAACAGATATGAGTAAGCCTAAACAGGTAAGTGCTTTTGCAGATTTTGTCAAAAAGCACTGGAAAAAGATCGATATCTTGGTTAATAATGCTGGTGTCTTCTTACCCGGTGAGATTTTAAAAGAAAAAGAAGGAACGCTAGAAAGTCAGATTAATACCAATCTATACTCTGCTTATCATCTCAGTAGAGCGATTGCTCCGCGAATGGTTCGTCGTAAATCAGGCTATATTTTCAATATGTGTTCTATTGCCAGTCAGATTGCTTATCCAAATGGTGGCTCTTATAGTATTTCAAAATTTGCACTTTATGGATTTTCAAAAGTTTTGCGAGAAGAACTGAAAGATAAAGGCGTTCGTGTGAGTGCCATTTTACCTGGCGCGACTTGGTCTGCCTCATGGGCTGGTGTAGATTTACCAAAAGAACGATTGATGCAAGCCAACGATATCGCCGAAGCGATTTGGGGTGCTTGGCAGATGAGCAAATCGGCTGTCATGGAAGAAATTATTCTACGACCGCAATTGGGAGATTTATAATGATTTTTTTTATAAAAAATGGGATAGTAACTTTTAGAAAGACTAAGAGTTGATAATTAATTATTTGAGCTGACAAGCGTTTTTTGCTAGTTAGCTGGTGTTGGCTAGTTAGCTTCCCTCTGACGTATTTTACGATTAAGGGGAAGCCAACTAGCTAACCAGCAAACAGGCTAACTAGCAAAACTTTATTTATCATTTCGTAATTAAAAAATTACAAAACCATTTATTAAAATATTCCCCTAAAATAAAACAGCGAAAATGACCAAGGCCATTTCCGCTGTTTTCATTCTATTTAATTATTATTTTTTTAATCGTCTTTGCTAGCAAAGATGGATTTGTCTTCTGCTCTAAAAATATACGCTCCTCCTTTTCGATCAGATTGGTAAGCACCGATAAAGATATCTTCTCCAGACATCGCTACACTACTACCAAAAAGGTCACGTGGCGAACCATCCATGGCATTCATCTTATTGGCCAATCCCCAATTGTTCTCACCTTCCTTATCTTTTCTAAATAGGTAAGTTGCCCCCATTCCCATTTCATGACCTTCACTTCCAACTAATAGATAAGCTCCACTCATCGCAATTGTTTTACCAAAACGATCATCCATATCCGCATCTAATGGTTGTACTTTTTTTAGTTCTCCCCAATTATTTTCACCTCCAAGATTTCTTTCAAAAACATAAACAGCGCCCATATATCCATCTACCCCTTCTGCTCCTACTGCAAGATAATCATCCGATAGTGCAAGGCTACCTCCGAAACGATCTTTTGCTTTTCCATCCGAAGAGAAGATCTTTAAAGTTTGATTCCAAGTTTCTTCCTTTCTTTCATAGATCAAAATAGAACCCGCTTTATTATCACGATTAGCACCGACTACTAAAGTATTTCCGGTTAATGCTACACTGCTTCCAAATCGATCATTGGCTGCACCTTCTTCGTCGTGAATTTTAGCTTCAAATTTCCACTGATTGTCTTTTAATTCGTAAGTATAAACAGCTCCAGCAGATCTTCCTTTATCATCTTCTCCGTAAGCACCGACGGCAATTCGTCCATTATTTACAGTAATACTAGTTCCGAAATAATCTCCAGAAGATTTATCTGGCGCCATGATTTTTTGGACTTCCCCCCAAGCATCTGCACCGCCAGCTTGTCGATTAAAAACATATACAGCCCCTGCAAAATCGTCGTGGCCTTGTGCCGTTACAAAAGCATAATCTCCTTCTATGGCCACTTTTCCACCAAAATTATTAAATGCTTCTCCATCGGAAGCTAAAAGTCTTTCTCTCAGCATCCAAAGATCTGTTTTTTCATCTGCTCGAAAGTAGATATAAGCCGCTCCAGCTTCTGGACCTCGCTCATCATCCGTCCAAGCGCCGATGATACTATAGTTTCCAGAAACAGCTACCGACTTACCAAAATTATCTTGGTAGTTAGCTCGTGTGGCCATTAACTTCGTTCCTTCCTCTGCTTCTTGAGCAGAGAGGACTGTAGTGTTGGACAACGAAAAAATACTTAAAAATAAGGTAAGGGAAAGGGGTTTAGCACATCGTAAAAATGTCTGCATCTAATGGTTATTTTTATGGTTACAAAAAGCAGGAGACTAAATACGAGGGGAATAAACAGAGGGGTATTTGGTATTCCACTAAAAACAACTTCTATGCCACTTATTTAAAATTTCATTCCATATTATTAAAATTTGTGACAAGCTTTTAAGGGTGTTTTTAATAGACCCCTTAATAATATAGAAAAGAGCGAATCCACCTTTGTGAATCCGCTCATAAAATACTCCTATATTTATTATAACCTTATTGATAAGGTTCTTTCCTTAGAAGTTAATCGAAGTACTTTTCTGTGTACTTCCTCCTTTGGTCTTCAACTTCAGTACAGCAGTATGCGTACCTCGGCTAATTGTATGAATTACTTCTAAGCGACCGCTCCTTGTGTTAAAGGTAAAATTAGTGATCTTTGTACCGTTAACCGTTAGCGTAATTTCAGACTTTGACTTTACGTTTTTAATCAAACCTACGATTCGTGTTTTAGCCGTATTTGGGTTAAACGGATCTGCAGAAGGCTGACTCATAGTCAATGCATCAATTACTGGCTTAGCTACTTTTATCGATCCGATGCTACCAGGCTTACTACCTATTGTACCAGGCTTGTCCACTTCCATCTTAATTGTTAACTCATCACTGGCTGTTCCCGAATCATTTCGTGCAGCGGCAATCAATTTGTTGTTACCTTTCTTTAATTTTACGGTAGCAGTAATTGTCTTACGTCGCTTGTCAAAATTGAAGGCTACTGATTTTCCATTTACCTTCAAATCCATCTTATTCTTTTCAATTACGTTTTCTATCTTAACCCTCACCTTATAACTCGTTTTCTTGGTAGTTATATTTTTAGACGGCGTGGTAAACTGAACTTTAGGCTTTGCAATTTTCACAGTAGGCATGATGTAATCCACCTTGACAGATGCTTCATCTCGACCGCCTTCATTGCTAGCTTTCAGAACGATCTCGTTCTTACCTTTTGCTAAAGTTAGATCAGCGGTTACTCGTCCATTGCCGTAACTAAAACTGTAAACTCTTTTTCTATTCAAGTACAACTCAACCTGATCTTTACGATCCACATTTGATACGGTACCTGTAAATTCAGTTTTAGCCTTATCCACTCTAGTTCGGTTTCGTGGCTTCGTGATCTTTACTCGTGGCGGTGTAACCACTACATAATATTCAACGTCTACTCGATCTTGATCTCTTCCATCCTGATTACGAACAGAAATCTCAATACGGTTGTCTCCTTTTTCTAGAGAAACAATACTTCTTATTCTTCCGGTGCGGCTATCAAAATCAAAGTCATAATTTTTACGTCCGTTAATTTTAAAATCAACACTAGACTTGCTGCTGATATTCGTCGTCGTTGCTTTTACTTCAATTCGATCTTTATCTGTACGAGTACGACTCTTAGAAGGAGTTGTAATATTCACCTTCGGTGTCTGAATCTGCTGCTCTAGTTCGTAGTAGATAATCGTTCGATCTGAACCAGTACCTGCATCGTTTGCGGCAACAATTTCTATTTCATTGCGACCTACTTTCAGGTCTGCATTTCCAGTAAATCGATCTCCTCGGTAATCAAATCCACTAACGGTTCTTCCGTTTACTTTAAACAGAATGTTACAGTTATTATCGAGTGGTCCAACGGTTGCTTCAATTCTTTCTCGGCTATTCTTTGTCGTATAAGGATCACGGTAAGGCTTTGTTATTTTTACCATAGGCTTCACCAACTTAACCATCTCTTCCAATTTAATATTGGCTTGATCAGAGCGTGTACCACGTTCATTTCGTGCTTCAATTTTGATCCGATTATTACCTTCATCTAGGTAGATATCAGATTCAAAACGAGTACCTCGTAAAGAGAAATCATCTTCTCGACGACCATCTACTGTAAAGTAAATATCATCTCGATCGTATACATTTTCAATAGTCGCTTTCACACGGTAACGATCCTGCTCAACCGTTTCGCTATTGCGGTAAGGTCGTGTGATTTTAACTACTGGGTATGGTGTCAATGGTGTTTCCACTACTGGCTCATCTTCAATTACTGGATCATTAACTCTAGGCGTTTCTACTCTAGGTTCATCTTTCGTTACAGGCGCCTCTTCTTTAAATCGATCTACATAAATAATAGTAACCGTTTCACTATCACTTCCAGCTGCATTAAAAGCACTAACGGTAATCGTATTCTTCCCTTCCAGTAATTTAAAATCACTTTTTAAAATATTATTACTATAATCAAAAGGAGTTGACTTACCATTTACCGTCATATCAATATCCATCGCGGTGTTTACGTACTTTACAGAAGCACGAATAAACGCAGAAGGTTGATAGATGGTTGTTGTTTGTCTCTGCGGATTAATGATATCCACTTCAGGACCTTTTTCCTTTTTCTTTTTTGGATCAATAATCCAACGTAAGTTCAAGTTTGTATAATGGTGCCAATCGTTATCTTCAGAAAGGTTATTCTGGTGATCATATCTTACGCCATCAAAATCGTCGGTACGAGTGAAAGTAACTTTATGACCTACTCCAAGAGAAAATCGAGGGGTTAATTGGTATCCAAGTTCAACACCAGCACCTGGCATGAATGCAATGTTACCAAATTCACTACCCTGTGCATCTGTTTCTTCGTATCCGTCTAAGATATCGTTTAACTCCCGACGGATAACTGAACGAGAAGCGGTGGTATCAATTCCTAGATAGGCTCCAGAATATAACTGGTTACCATCATTATTTTGCTGATCAGTTCTAGCCCAATATCCTCCAATTCCAACACCTCCAAAAAGATTGAGGTTGATATTCGTTCTTTCCCTAAGTTTATTAAAATGTAAAACACCTTCCAGTCCAATTTCACCGAAATGTGTTCGGTTATTCTGAAATACAAAACCAGATTCGTTATTCGCTTTGGTATAATCCAATCCTCCGTCTGTACCATTTAAAACAGGATTACGGGCAATTCCATAAGATCGTTCATGGTCTAATCCATAACTCTCTGCATAAAGTAAACGACCTCGTAGATCAAAAGCAAAGGTGCTATTAGGACGATAATAAAGATTCTTTGCTAATGTTAAACCAGCTCCCCAGCCTTCAAGTGTAAGGGGTACATCAGAAGTCTGATAAGCCAATCCTCCATTCAAGCCAAAGGTCCAGTATCCAGGTGTTCGGTCAGTCGTCTTGTACTTAGATGTTTGGGCGTTCAACGTTATGCCAAAGAGTAGCATAAAGAGCGCCAGCAGTAGAAATTTCATTCCATTTTTCATAGCCAAAGGTTTTAGTGAGTAAATATTAATTAGTTGTTATACCTTAGACTAGCAGATAGCCGTAGGATTAAAAGAGGATTCAACGCAAAAAGTGAAGAAAAAATGCTTTTTAAGAAATGAATATGCTAAATATTCAGTCTTTTTCATGTAAAAAAATATCATAATCTTCTGATTTTCAACTTTTTTTAAAATTGTTTTCTCAATAATTGTTTATTGTACAGAGAAAAAAACTTTAACAAAATTTATAGCTGAGCTCAGTTTTTTTAACGGAGCATTAACGCCCATTTACTCTTAAAAAAAGTCATTTTACTAAAATTTATCAACCAAATTATAAATACTTCCATATTTTCCGACGATCAATCATAATTAAAATTGATAATACGATAGATTTTAGTAATTATCCTTGATAATCGTGGTAACTTTATCTAGAAACCCATATATTTGTTTTAAGTATTTATTACTAAATGTAATGGCCTATTAAAAGCCATTCTACGTAATGGAATAGCGTAAGTTCTTTCAGAAGGTAGAGTCTCAAACTTAAATAATCCCGACCGAATCTTTTTTACATCTCAGTTTAATTGAACTGAGCGATTTTTCCATGAACAAAACTTACAAGATGTTATTTAGATATTTACTAATAATGTTTGCCCTTCTCTGCACGCTTACTCTAAGCGCTCAGCTAACTCGGACCATCGACGGTTCTTCCAATAATTTGCTAAATCAAGACTGGGGTTCTGCAGGTGCGGAATTAGGTACAATTACCTCGAATGGTTTTACGGATGGTATGAATGCTCCTGGAGGAACTTCTCGACCAAATCCACGAGTTATTAGTAATACCCTTTTTGCTCAAACAGATTTATTAAACGACCCTTTAAATCTCAGTGATTTTGTTTGGGTATTTGGACAATTCTTAGATCATGATCTAACCGCTGTCAGCAATAGTCCTGTCGAAACAGCCAATATTCCCGTAGACTTTGCGGATGTACATTTTAATCCAGGTAATGCGCATGATAATGTGATGATTAGAATGAATCGATCAATGCCACATCCAGGATCCGGTTCACATATTAATAACCCAAGAAAATTTACCAATGATATTACTAGTTGGGTAGATGGTTCCAATGTTTATGGTTCTGACCAAGCGCGAGCGGACTATCTCCGTAGTTTTACTGGTGGAAAATTAAAGGTATCTAACGGAAACCTACTTCCATATAATACCGATACGCACGAGGCAGATGGACAGAATGATAGTACAGCGCCACATATGGAGAATGAAAATCCTTTTAACAGTCTCTTATTTGTCGCTGGAGATGCACGAGCCAATGAGCAACCTTTATTAGCTGGATTTCATACCCTTTTTGTTCGGGAGCACAACCGTCTTTGTGATGAATTCGCACTAGCTAATCCAACTTGGAGTGATGAAGAACTTTATCAGCATGCCCGAAGAATGGTAGCTGGACTTTTACAATCTATCACTTATAACGAATGGCTACCAACCATTGGCGTGCATTTACCTCCTTATGAAGGTTATAGCCATTTAGTATATCCAAATGCGACCAATGTATTTTCAGCAGCAGCTTTCCGTTTAGGACACACGCTTCTAAATAGCAACCTGCAATTAATGGAAGATGATGGAACACACCTGGGTTCTGTAACCTTAGCGCAAGCATTTTTTAATCCAGGTATGGTAGCTGAAAATGGTGTTGAACCTTTCTTTAAAGGAATGGCTCAACAAGTAGAACAAAATATGGATGGTAAAGTCGTAGATGATGTTCGTAATTTTTTATTTGGACCACCACAATTAGGACTTGGAGGTTTAGATTTAGCAGCTATTAATATCAACCGTGGCCGAGAAAGAGGTTTACCGGATTTTAATACTATCCGAGTTGATTTAGGATTGACTCCTTATACTGACTTCAGTCAAATATGTTCAGACCAATCAGTGGTAACTACCTTAGCGGGTCTTTACAATGATGTCAATGATATCGATCCTTGGGTAGGAATGCTAGTAGAAGATCACATGTCTGATGCACTTTTTGGCGAAACAGTAATGGCAGTAATGGTACAACAATTTCAAGTCTTACGTGACGGAGATCGTTTTTACTACGAAAATGATCCTGGACTTTCTAATAACGAAAGAAACATTATTGCTAATACTACTTTCCGAGATATCATTATGCGCAACACGGATCTTACATTTATGCAATCTAACGTGTTTGAAGCTATGCCACACGATTCTATTTGTGTAGCTAATGCCAGTGCGTTACCAATTTTTGGTGATATTCAAACCTTTACGGGGGTTCCGATAGAAGGTGCCACCATCGAACTCATGAACAGTACGGAGGCTGTGCTTGGAAGTGCGACTTCTGATCAAACTGGCAATTATGCGTTAGGTGATAATGCCAGTTGTAATGATTATTTAGTATCTCCTTCCTTCGAAGGCAATGATATTCGCGAAGGATTGGACAGTTGGGATTTGGTATTGACGATTCGTCATATTTTAAGGATTAATGATTTTGATACCGCTTATAAAACCATTGCCGCAGATATCAACCGAAATGGTCAAGTAACCATTGGTGATGTAATCGAACTACAGCGTGTATTGCTTTATTATGAAAATGATTTCCCAACTAATAATTCTTGGCGTTTTGTAGATGCTAGCATTCCATTTCCTGATCCTTATAATCCTTTTACGGAAACCATTACGGATCATGCTTTTGTAAAATTATCTGAATACAATAATGAGACACAATTTATTGCACTAAAAGTAGGAGATGTTAGTGGAGATGCAGATCCAAACAATTTACTGGCGGGTGATACTCGAACAGATGAGACACTCACCTTTACAGTAGAAGATCAGGAATTCAAAGCAGGTGAAACTTATACCAATGATTTTACAACAGAAGATTTAAAAAATCTAGTTGGTTATCAGTATACTTTGAATTACGATCCAGCGATGCTAAAATTTGTAGATGTTCAAACTGGTGGATTAGAAAATTTAACTAAAAATAATTTCGTGGTATTAGAAGACGAAGGAGTTATTAATACCAATTGGTTTTCTGCTTCAGCAGTTACCATAGACGAAGCAATTGCGCCTTACGCTATCACTTTCCAAGCGAAGCAAGACGGTTCTTTAAAAGATGTATTGAGTATTAACTCTCGATATACTAAAGCGATTGCTTATCAAGAAAATGAAGTAGCAATGGATGTTAGTTTAAACTTCCAAGTAGCGGATCAATTGATTCC